>JAEELU010000014.1 GCA_016282815.1 Acholeplasmatales bacterium | reverse complement strand
CAAAAATAAGTAAAAGAACAATTATTAGAATTCAGGTAATGAAGATATTATTTATCGCAGATGTTGATAATATTTCTATGCTAGAGGCTTTAGAGCATGCTAAAAGCGGGATTCTAGATAATGATGAAATAAATGAGAATAAGGAAGTATTTAAGGAGACTGAGGTATTAGTAGACTATATCTACAGAAATATAGTTGATATTGATAATTTAATTTCACATACATTAGTTAATTACACTATTGAAAGATTAAATTCAGTGGATAAGGCTATCGTTAGATTAGCTACTGCGGAATTATTAAGAAAAGAGATAGATAAGAAGATAATTATTAACGAAGCATTAGAGATTACTAAGCTTTATTCTGATACAGGAGATCATAAGGCTGTAAGCTTCAACAATAAATTACTTGATAATATTTCTAAAAAATTATAGGAGGCTAATATGGAGGAGCGTTATTTAACGGTTACTGCTCTAACTAAATATATTAGCTTAAAATTTGACCGCGACAGACATTTGGAGGATGTGCTCCTAGAGGGAGAAATATCTAATTTCAAAAGGAATTCTCGTGGGCATTTTTATTTTAAGCTAAAGGATGAGAACGCATCTATAGACGCAACTATGTTTGCAATGTACGCCTCTAAGGTTAATTTTGACCTATCTGATGGTATGAAGGTATTCGTTAGAGGAAGAGTACAGGTATATCAGCCTGCAGGTACCTATAGCATTAATGTTAAGGAAATAAAAAGTGATGGCGTTGGTGATTTATTTTTAGCATTTGAAAAGCTAAAGAAGGAGCTAGAGGCTGAAGGATTATTTGACCCTGCACATAAAAAGCCAATCCCAAGATTTCCAAAAACTATCGGTGTTGTAACATCACCTACAGGTGCGGCTATAAGAGATATCATCAATACTATTTCAAGAAGATATCCAATGTGCCATTTGATTCTATATCCTGCAATAGTTCAGGGTGATGATGCTAAATTCGATATTGAAAACCAAATTAAACGTGCTAATTTTGATAGATTATGTGATGTACTGATTGTTGGCCGTGGTGGTGGATCAATCGAGGATTTATGGGCATTTAATGAGCGTGAGGTGGCCTATGCAATTTATAATAGTGATATACCTATTATATCTGCAGTAGGACATGAGATAAATTTTACTATTGCTGACTTTGTAGCGGATATGCGTGCTGCAACCCCAACAGCTGGTGCTGAAATCGCAACACCTAATGTTGAGGTATTAAAGGAAACAATTAAGGGCTATGTTGATACCCTAACTAAGAGAACACTTAATTTAATTGATAATTATAAAAATGTCTTAATGCATTTAGATAAGAGATTAGATAATCTAAATCCAATTAATGTATTAACACATAAGAAGGAAGTACTTGATAATTATAAAACAAGATTAAATTTATTAATCAATCACATCCTAGATGAGAAATATAATAAATTTAATTTACTCAAGAATTCTATTGAGGCTAATAACCCTCTTAAGATTATGGATAAGGGCTATTCAATTAGTAGTGTTAATGGTAAGGTTATCAAAAAGGCAACCGACGTAAAAAAGGATGATATTATTTCTACTAGCCTTAAGGATGGTAATATCATCAGCAAGGTAATAGAGGTGAAGGAAAATGGAAAATAAGGATTTAAGCTTCGAGGAATATCTAACAGAGCTAGAGAAAATCTTAAGAGATTTAGAAAACAAGGATATTTCATTAGATGAAGCAGTTAAGGGATATACAAAGGGCGTAGAGATTTCAAAGAAATGCTACGAAATACTAGAGGAAAATACTAAGCTTGTAACATCAAAGATGACAGATAATGGCTTAGTAGAATTCACTGAAGAATAATTATGAGATTGGATTTATATTTAGTAGAAAATAATTATTTTGAATCAAGAAATAAAGCTAAGATGGAAATAGAGGCAGGTAATGTCTTTGTTAACGATAAAAAGATATTAAAGGGAAGCTTTGATGTTACTGATAATGACATTATCAAAATTTCAGAGGATATTTGCCCATATGTTTCACGTGGTGGATATAAGCTTGAGAGTGCAATTAAAAGCTTTAATTTAAGCTTTAAGGATAAAACTATCCTTGATATTGGCTCATCAACTGGTGGCTTTACAGACTGTGCACTTCAAAATGGTGCTAAGCTAGTTTATGCACTTGATGTAGGCACATCTCAGTTACATGAAAAGCTTAGAAAAGATAATAGAGTCATCGTACTTGAAAATACAAATATACTTGATTATAATCCTGATATCAAATTTGATATCTTGGTTATGGATGTATCATTTGTAAGTATCGAATATTTATTACCTAAGCTATCTGAGCTAATTGATGATAATAATTATTTAATGTGCTTAATTAAGCCTCAATTCGAGGTTGGTAAAATCCATATGAAAAATGGAATTGTAAAGGATAAGAATACCTATATTAAGATTTTAGAAAATTTAAATTTAGAATTAGCTAAATACAATTTAGGTATTGAAAAAATAGCTATATCACCAATACTTGGTGGTGATGGCAATAAGGAATTTATAAGTGTTATAAAAAGAAATATTAAAACTAATATTAACTTTTTAGCATTCGTTAGGAGTATTTAATTATGTTATTAGAGTTATCTGTTAAAAACTTCGCAATCATTGAGGATTTAACATTAAAATTTAATGATGGAATGACTGTACTAACAGGAGAGACAGGTGCCGGTAAATCTTTAATTATCGACACTATTTCCCTTTTACTTGGTGCTCGTGCAGATAGCGATATGATTAGATATAACGAGAAGAAGGCTATTATAAAGGGAGTATTTACTCATAATAGCCTACTTGATGAAATATTTAAAAAGAATTCAATTAATATTTTAGATACAATAACTGTTTATAGAGAAATAATAGATTCATCTAGAAATGTTATTAAAATAAATGATTCTAATGTAACATTACAATTTTTAAAGAATATAAGTATTTATTTGGCTGATATTCATATTCAGAATGATACATATAAGCTATTTAATCCCGAAATATATTTATCATTTATTGATCCTAAGGGAGATAAGACATTTGATAAAATAATGAGTGAATATTCAAAATCTCTATATGATTATTTAGATAAATATAAGGTATACGATAAGATAGTATTAGGTAATAAGAATCTAAAGGATAAGCTAGAATTCTTAGAATATGAAAAGAATGAGCTAGAAGCTCTAGAGCTTTATGAGGGTATTGATAAGGAATTAGAGGATAAGGTAAATAAGCTATCTAATTTCGATAAAATAAATAATAGCCTTAGTGAGGCATATAATTTATTATCATCTGATAATGGTGGTTTAGATATAGTATATGAGGCTGCCAAGGCACTTGATAATATTTCCTCATATGATGATAAATTTAGAGAATATTCGGAAAAACTAATGGATTTATATTATATATCAGGTGACATTAAGGATGAGGTAATAAAGGAATTAAATTCACTTGATTATGATGAGGCTGAATTAAATAATTCAATCGATAGATTAAATAAAATTAATAAAGCCAAGGATAAATATAAAAAGGATGTTAGTGAGCTAATTAAATATTTAGATGAAATAAATATTGAGCTTGATATGAATAATAATTATGATGAGCTACTTAATAATACTAAAAAGGAATTAAATAGCTTATTTAATAAGCTTAGGGATTCAAGCATTAAGCTTACTAATTATAGAAAGAAGCTATCACTTGAAATAGAAAAGGGTATAATTAAGGAGGCTTCTGATTTAGATTTAGAAAATGTTAATTTCAAAATTGAATTTAATGAGCCTAAATATGATGATTATTTAGATAAGAGTATATTTGATGAATCAGGTGTAGATAAAATAGATTTCTTAATCTCATTCAATAAGGGTGAGCCACTTAAGCCACTATATAAGGTAGCTTCAGGTGGAGAAATGAGTAGAATCATGCTAGCATTTAAGAGCTATTTTTCTAAATCAAGTATGGCTAATCTAATGATATTTGATGAAATAGATACTGGTGTTAGTGGTGTTACTGCTAAAAAGATAGCAATCAAAATGGAAAGCATATCTAAAAATATGCAGGTATTATGCATTACTCATTTACCTCAGGTTGCTTCACGTGGTAAATATCATAAGCATATCTACAAGGTATTAGAGAATGATAGAACTAAAACAATGATAGAGGATTTAGATGGTGAAAAGAGAGTAATAGAAATTGCCAAAATGCTATCAGGTGATATGGTATCCTTATATGCCCTAGAGCATGCTAAGGAATTAATAGAGGGAAAATAATAATGGAATGGATAGATTTTATAAATAATGAAAAGAATAAGCCATATTATAGTGAGCTTAAGAATAAGGTAGATAATGAATATAATACCTATACATGCTATCCTAAATATGATGATATATATAATGCTTTTAAATACACTAAATATAATGATGTAAAGGTAGTTATATTAGGTCAGGATCCATATCATGAGCCTGATCAGGCACATGGCCTTGCCTTTAGTGTATTATGTAAAAAGCTTCCACCTTCCTTAGTAAATATCTATAAGGAAATGGAAAATGATTTTGGTGTTAAAATAAATCAGGATGGTAATTTAGATTATTTAGCTAAGCAGGGTGTTTTATTATTAAACACATGCTTAACAGTAAGAGAGGGCTTAGCATTCTCTCATAAGGATTATGGCTGGCAGGAATTTACTGATAATGTAATAAAAGAAATCAATAAGATGGATAAGCCAATTGTGTTTATCTTGTGGGGTGCACCTGCGATTAAGAAAACAAAGCTTCTTAATAATCCTAAGCATTTCATTATTACATCAGCACATCCATCACCACTTTCTGCATATAGAGGATTTTTTGGTTCTAAGCCTTTTTCAAAGGCTAATGATTTTTTAATTAAAAACGGAATAACACCTATTAATTGGTATAAATAGGAGGAGCTTATGAAGGTTATATTAGGCTTATCTGGTGGAGTTGATTCATCAGTTGCGCTAAAGCTTCTTAAGGATGAGGGCTACGATGTAGAGGCTATGTTCATGAGAAATTGGGATAGTGCTACAAATAACGATGTTTTAGGTAATCCGGATATTGATGATGAGGTATGTCCTCAGGAGAAGGATTATCAGGATGCTGAAAAGGTAGCTAAGGAGCTTGGCATTAAATTAAATAGAGTTGATTTTATTGAAGAATACTGGAATACTGTTTTTCAATATTTTTTAAGTGAATATAAAAAGAATAGAACACCTAATCCGGATGTTATGTGTAATAAATATATTAAATTTGATGCATTCTGGGAAAAGGCAAAATCATTAGGTGCTGATTATATCGCCATGGGACATTATGCTAGAGTTAAGCATGATAAGGATATGAGCTATTTATTAAGAGGAGTAGATTCTAATAAGGATCAGACATATTTTCTATCTCAAATAAGCCAGGAGCAGCTAAGACATAGCCTGTTTCCTATTGGACATTTAACTAAGCCTGAGGTAAGACAAATAGCTAAGGATAGTAATTTATATACTGCCGATAAAAAGGATAGTACAGGTATTTGCTTCATAGGTGAAAGAAACTTTAAGAAATTTTTACAAAACTATTTACCTGCTCAGCCTGGTAATATCGTAACTACAGATGGCAGAGTAATCGGTAAGCATGATGGATTAATGTATTATACTATCGGTCAAAGAAAGGGACTTGGAATTGGTGGTAATCACGATTTTAAGAACGAGGCTTGGTTCGTTTGTGGTAAGAACCTAGAAAAGAATGAGCTAATAGTAGGTCAGGGTCATGATAGTATTTATTTAATTTCAAATAACTGCTATGCATCTAGCCTAAATTGGATATCATATAAGCCGATTGAGGGTAAGGAATATACAGCTAAATTTAGATATCGTCAGGCAGATAATAAAATTACATTTAAGTTTATCGATGATGATAAGATGCAGATTTTTTATGATGATGTACGTGCAGTAACACCAGGACAGGCAGTAGTAATCTATGATGGTGAAATATGCCTTGGTGGTGGAATAATAGATGATGTTTATTATAATGATGAAAAGAGAATGTATTAATGGATAAGGATATTAAATCTATTACTGGTCAAATTATCAATTACATATTTGAAAGTCAGGATTCATTGTACAAGGTATGTGAAATCGAAACAGCTGATAGTAAGGTCACTATAGTGGGTAATTTTCCACATTTAGATGAGGGGCTTTCTTATCAGTTTTTTGGCTATATGAAGGAAACTAAATATGGTGAGCAATTTTACGTTGAATCATATCAAAGAAGTGATAATTTTACTAAGAGTGGATTAATATCTTATTTATCAAGTGATAAATTCTATGGCATAGGTATCAGGCTCGCAACGAATATCGTAGAAAAGCTAGGCCTTGATGCGATAAATAAAATAATTGAGGATAAGAGTAATCTTGATGATATTAAGGGATTAAATCAAACAAAAAAGGATTTCCTATATGAGGAGCTAAAGAATAATATCCAAACTGAACAGGTATTTATTAGATTATTTTCATTTGGATTAACTCATAAGATGGTTGAAAGAATCTATAATATTTATGGCCTTGATTCAGTTAATATTATTGAAGAAAACCCATATACATTAATTTATGATATTGAGGGCTTTGGCTTTAAAAGATGTGATAGATTAGCTCTAGATTTAAACTTTAGAGAGGATGATATTAGAAGAATTAAGGCAGCTCTAGTTTATACTATAACAATGGTATGTAATGAATATGGATATACATTCTTAACTATATCTCAGCTAATCCTATCAACTAAGAGATTGTTAGGAAATAATAATATTTTAGATGAGCTATATAATGATGCAATAGATATGCTAATAAGAGATAAAAAGCTTATTAAAGAGGATGATAGAATCTATATAGGCTATTTATATAATGCAGAATGTAAGGTTGCAGAAAGATTAATTAAGATTAATGATACTAAGATCAAGGGCTACTCTAGAGAGAAAATAGAGGAAGCATTAGATTATGTAGAGGGTAAGCTTGAATTATCATATACTCCACTTCAAAAGGAGGCTATCATTAATTCATTACTTAATAAGCTATCTATTATTACCGGTGGTCCAGGTACTGGTAAATCTACAATATTAAAGGGTATATTATATACATATGCTAGATTAAATAATGTATCTATTTCTGATGATACATTTGAATATAATGTGCTTATGGTATCTCCTACAGGTAGAGCCTCTAAGAGGATGGTACAAACTACAGGCTATAAGGCATCTACAATCCATAAGGCCTTAGGCTATACTCAGGATGGAGTATTTCAGCATGATGAGCTCTCTCCATTATCACAGAAGCTTATAATCATCGATGAAGCATCAATGATAGATATAGTATTATTAAATAATTTACTTAAGGCATTATTAAATAGTGTACAGATTATATTAGTTGGTGATAGTAATCAGCTACCATCTGTAGGACCTGGTAATGTATTATTTGATTTAATTAATTCACCAATATTTAAGGTAACAAGACTAAATCAAATAATGAGACAGGCAAGAGATTCAGATATAATATCATTATCATCAATGGTATTATCTCAAAGAATTGATTATAACATTTTTAATAAGAAAAAAGAGGTTTTCTTTTATCCCTTTGACGCTAAGGGATTAGTAAATGGATTATTTAGAATAATAGATAATTTTATATCTAAGGGCGGAGATTTATTAACAGGTATTCAAATATTAATACCAATGTATGCTGGTATAAGTGGTATCGATGAGGTTAATAAAAGAATCCAAGAAAAATATAATTTAAATACAGAATCTATCATTAGGGATGATAAATTCTTTAAGAAGAATGATAAGGTATTACAGCTTAAAAATGATACAGTATTAGATGTTATGAATGGTGATATAGGTGTAATTACTGACATTACAAAAAAGGATGAAAAGGATGTATTGTTGATTAAATTTGATGATAGAATTGTTACATATAAAGCATCAGATTTAGATAATTTATCACTTGCTTATGCTATGAGTATACATAAATCTCAGGGCTCTGAATTTGATAATGTAATACTTCCGATATTACCAAATTATAGTATTATGCTAAAGCGTAAGCTTATTTATACAGCTATAACAAGAGCTAAGAAGAAGCTTATAATTTTAGGTGATTTAAAGACCCTAGATCTAGCAATTCACCAGCTGGATTTAGAAAGACAAACAACCTTAACATATAGAATTACCAATAGTGTAACAGAGGATTTATCCAATAAAATTCTAGACCCTGATATCCCATTTGATACCATGGGAGAATATGGTATGGAGGGTATAACACCATATACATTCATGGATGAATAAAATGGCTTAATAAAGCCATTTTTCATTTTGCCGATAATCTACAAATCAAGATTAAATATTTTATCTAAAACTAGGCATTTTTTCAAGAATAATACTATTGTATTATTTATATTGATATTAGCCACTATTTTTGATAAAATAGTAAAATGTAAGCCTATAGGCTTCGGAGGTTTTGCTATGAGATTTATGAAATCATATGAAATTAGACAAATGTGGTTAGATTTTTTCAAATCAAAGGGACATCAGGTAGAGCCAAGTGCTTCACTTGTTCCACAAAATGACCCAACATTATTATGGACTAATGCTGGTGTTACACCACTAAAGAAATATTTTGATGGTTCAATGAGACCAGAGAATCCAAGAATCACTAATGCACAAAAATGTATTAGAACAAATGATATCGAAAATGTAGGTAAGACTGCAAGACACCATACATTCTTTGAGATGCTTGGTAATTTCTCAATTGGTGATTACTTTAAGAAGGAAGCAATCGAATTTGCGGTTGAGCTATTATTTGATGAGAAGTGGTTTGGCTTTGATAAGAATAAAATTTATATCACTTACTATACAGAGGATTTAGATGCTAAGAAGTTCTGGATGAAGAATGGTATTAGCGAAGATCATTTAATTCCACTTGATGGAAATTTCTGGGAGATTGGTGAGGGACCTTGTGGACCTGACACAGAAATGTTCTACGATAGAGGAGAAAAGTATGATAAGCGTGGTAAGGAATTACTAGAAAACGATATTGAAAATGATAGATTCATTGAGATTTGGAATATCGTATTCTCTCAATTCAATTCTAAAGAGGGAGTTGAAAGAAAGAATTATAAGGAATTACCATCAAAGAATATTGATACTGGATGTGGACTTGAAAGATTATGCTGTGTTATGCAAAATGCAGATACTAACTATGACACAGATTTATTCATGCCAATAATCAAGAAGACTGAGGAAATTTCTAAGGTTAAATATACTGGTCAAATGGCATTTAAGGTAATCGCAGACCATGTTAGAACAGTAACTTTCGCTGTAGCTGATGGTGCTACATTATCAAATGAGGGTAGAGGCTACGTATTAAGAAGAGTATTAAGAAGAGCTTCTAAGTATGCTAAGAGCTTAGGTATTAATAAGCCATTTATGGCAGAGCTTGTTGATGTAGTTGTTGATATAATGGATCCATTCTATCCATACCTACATGAAAAGAAAAATATCGTTAAGCAGATTATTTCTCAGGAGGAGGAAAAGTTCTTATCTACTTTAGCATCTGGAGAAAAGCGTCTTGAGGCTATTATCTCTGAGGGTGCAAAGGAAATAAGTGGTGAGAATGCATTCCTACTTTATGATACATATGGATTCCCTATTGAATTAACAAAGGAATATGCTGAGGAAAAGGGACTTAAGGTTGATGAGAAGGGCTTTAAGAAGTATCTTGAGGAACAAAAGGAAAGAGCTAGAAATGCTAGATCAAACGACAACTCAATGTCTGGCCAAAATGAGGAATTCCTTAACTTCAAGGAGGAATCAAGATTCTCAGGCTATGATGTAACAAACCAAAGAAGTAAGGTAATTGCTGTATTCGGTAATGCTGTAGTATTAGATGAAACTCCATTCTATGCATTTAGTGGTGGTCAGCTATCTGATAGCGGTACTATTGATGATATCAAGGTAGTAGATGTTCAAAAGATGCCTAATGGTCAGCATTTACATATTTTAGAGAGAAACCCATTTAAGGTTGGAGATATCGTATGGGCTGTAGTAGATAAGGAAAAGAGAGATTTAACAAGAAAGAATCACTCAAGTGCTCACCTACTTCAAGCATCACTTCAAGCAGTTTTAGGTAACCATGTTCACCAACAAGGTAGCCAGGTTTCAAATGAATATTGTAGATTCGATTTTAATAACTACCAAAATCTAACAGATGAGGAAATTATTAAGATTGAGGATATGGTTAATGACTTTATTAAGGAAGCTCACAATGTTAATACTCAGGTATTACCTATTGAAGAGGCTAAGAAGCTTGGCGCTATGGCATTATTCGGTGAAAAGTATGGTGCTATGGTAAGAGTTGTTGATATGGGTGTATCAAAGGAATTCTGTGCTGGTACTCACGTTGCTAATACAGCTGAGGTTGAGAAATTCTATATTGCTTCAATCGAATCAATTGGTTCTGGTACATTTAGATGTTTGGCTTATACATCTAATAACGCTATGAACCTAATTAAGGAATATACAAAGAACCTAGAAAATACAATTGATACTATTATTGCTAAGGCTAACGAAATGGTTAGAGCTGCTAAGGAAGAGGGTATTAGCTTAACATTCAACTACATTAAGCGTAATATTGATGTATGTGGATATAGATATATTCTTGCCTTAAGAAAGGAAGTAGCTAAGTGCCAAAACGAGGTTAAGGAGCTAGAAAAGGATTATACAGCTAAGAAGAGCCAAAATGCTCTAAAGAGCCTAGATAAGTTTGATTCATTCATTAAGGGTAACAAGCTTATTGCAAAAACTGATGTATTAGATTCTAACCTACTTAAGGATATGGCTACTGCACTTAGAAATAATAAGAACCTTGATGTTGTTTTATTAGCTGCAGCTGATAGCAACAAGGTTACATTCGTTTGTGCTGCAAAGGCACCATATAATGCTTCAAATATTGTTAAAGAGGCTACTAAGGTAACTGGTGGTGGCGGAGGCGGTAAGCCTGATTTAGCCCAAGCTGGTGGAAAGAACCCTCTACTTGTTGATGACGCATTAAAGGCTGTTGAGGTATTTTTAGCGTAATGAAATATATTGGACTTGATTTAGGAAGTAGAACACTTGGTGTTGCTATATCAGATGAAACTGGCTTTTTAGCAAGAAGCTATGATACATATAGATTCCCTGATGATGACTACGATAGTGCAGTAAAGTACACTATTGAAACATGCAATAAGGAAAATGTAAAGAATGTTGTATTAGGCTTCCCTAAGCATATGAATGGTGATAATGGTGTTAGAGCTTCTATTTCAGAGGATTTTAAAAAGAAAATAGAGGAACAATCTGATATTAAGGTTTATCTTGAGGACGAAAGATTAACTACTATTATTGTTGATAAGGCAATGATTAGTGGTAATGTTAGAAGAAAGGATAGACATAAGAAAAAGGATGAAATGGCCGCTGTCGTAATACTTCAGGGCTTTTTGGATAAAAAATCATTTTAAAGGAGATTTTCATGGATAATACAATGATCATAACTAAGGATGGTAAGGAGGTAAGATGTAGAATCATCTTCACTTACTATTCAGAGGATTTTAAGAAGAATTATGTTGTATTCCAGCCTGAGGATGAGCAGGTTATTTCTGCGATGAGCTATGTTGAGGAAGGCCCAAACGGAGGAATGCTATCTGCGATTGAGACAGAGGAAGAATGGAATATGCTTGAGGAAGTAGTAAATGATTACTACGAAAATAACAAAGGAGCTGCTTGCTGTGAATGTGAAGGTTCATGTGAAGGATGTAATGGATGCTCAACTTGTGAGGACATTGAAGGGTAATACCTTATCATTTGATGAGTATTTATTACAAATGCGTGAATATGCTATTAATAATCACGTACCAGTAATTAAGGATGATGGATTAGTTCTATTAACTCAAATAATCAAAATGAGTAGAGCTAAGGAAATACTAGAAATTGGTACAGCGATTGGCTATTCAGCAATCTGTATGTCAAAGCTTGGCTGTAATGTAACAACCATAGAAAGAGATACAGAAATGTATAATAGGGCAATGGAAAACATCAAAAACACTAACACAACAAGTGTTAATGTTATATTTGGCGATGCCCTAGAGCAATTTGATAATTTAAAGAACAAAAAATTTGATTTAATATTTATTGATGCTGCTAAGGGTCAATATAAGAAATTTTTTGAAATATATACACCATTATTAAACGATAATGGTATTGTTGTATGTGATAATATGATATTTCACAACTCTGTGAATATGGATACTAGTGAAATGTCAAGAAGCCTAAGAGGCTTAGTAAATAAGCTAAAGCTATTTACAGAATATTTAATAGATAATAAGGATTTTGATACTACTATTTACGAAATAGGAGATGGAATGGCTGTATCTATTAAAAGATAAGGAAGTGATTTGTTTTGAGAATTCGTGGTCCAATTCATATGATTGAGCTAGATAATAGAATCATAGGAATCAAAGATAGAAATAGAATAGTTTTCTTTTATTTTCACAATTCTCAGATGAATCTTTTCAAAAGATATCTATATATAAACAACTGGATAGATTTATCATATGATTCTAAGCTAACAAAAAAAGGCTGCTATCTGGCATATCCTGTTTCAGTTGTTTATAAGATTGAGGTATTAAATAAGCTAAATCATATTGTTTACTATAGTAAGAATAGTATTAATCAATCATCATACGATTTCTTAAATACACTAGGTAATAAGCTATTTCTAGATTTAGAAATGACTATGCCAAGCTATTCATTTAGGGGTAAGGGCTTTAGAACAGAATTAATTCAGGCAGGTCTATTACTAATAGATGAAAAGAGTAATACCGTTTTAAAATATGATAATTATATTAAGGCTAAGCTTTCACCAATTATTTCTAAGAGAGCATTAGATTTCTTAAATATTTCCTTAGAGGAATATCAAAGTAAGGCTATAGATTATCAGGAATTTTACGCTGTATTTAAGGATATTATCGAAAGATATAATCCTGCAATAATTGTATATGGTAAAAATGATATATTAGTACTAAATGATTCATATGATATTAATAATGTTCCATCTCTAAAGGATGAATGTAGATTTATTAATTTATGTCAGCTAATTAAGACATATTATGAGCTTAAGAATGATCCAGGCTTATTTAAGCTTTATAATTTATATTATAAAAATGTTGATGAGCAGGTTCATGATGCTTTAGGTGATAGCTTCGCTACATATAAGGTTTTTGAAGCCTTTAAGGAGGATATAAAAACTGCAAAGATGGTAGATGCTATCAGAGATAATTTTGAATAGGAGGACGCTTATGCTAGAGGTTATAGGCTTACTTGCAGAAACTGCTACTAATGGCACAGGTACTGAAACAGTTACTGATAATGGTATAAACTGGAAGGCTGTTTTAGATATCGTTGTTAAGTGGGCAACAACTACAGGTATTAGGTTAATAATTGCATTATTAATAATGATTATTTCATTTAAAATTATTAATGTAGTTAGTAGAAAAATATACAAAAGACTAGAAAAGAAAAAAGCAGATCCTACCCTATCAAGAGCCTTAACTGGTACAGCAAGGCTAGGATTAAAATTATTAATTCTTTTAGGATTAATTGCCTATGTTGGTATTGAGACCGCCTCAGTATCTGCAATTATCGCATCCCTAGGTGTTGGTATATCACTTGCAGTTCAGGGAACATTATCTAACTTTGCTGGTGGTGTAATTATTATCGTAATGAGACCATTTAAGCTAGGTGATTTCATTACATCAAATGGTCAAAGTGGAACTGTTGAGGATATTAAACTATTCTATACTCAAATAGTAACACCTGATAACAAGGTTATTTATATACCTAATGGTACCCTTGCTAATAATGTTATTGTTAATAACTCAGTAAAGGACACAAGAAGAGTAGATATTATAATGTCTGTATCCTATGATTCAGATTTGGATTTAGTTAAAAAGGTTAGTAGAAGTGTACTTGAAAATTGTGATTTAGTATTAAAATCACCAGAGTGCATGGTTGAGGTTGGTAATTACGCCGATAGTGGAGTTGAAATATACGTTAGAGGCTGGTGTAATAGACCTGATTATTGGAAAACATACTATAAGCTAATGTATGATTTAAAGATGGCATATGATGAATATCATATCACTATTCCATATAATCAAATTGATGTTCATGTTGATAATGTTAAATAAGACAAATTCATATTTGTCTTTTTTTATAAATTTAAGGAGGTATATTTATGAATTCACCCATTGATATTTCAAATGTAGTATTAAAAACAGAAAGATTAGTATTACGCCCATGGAGATTATCTGATTTAGATGATTTTTATGAATATGCAAGTGTGGATGGCGTTGGTGAAATGGCTGGCTGGCCTCATCACAAAAGCAAGGATGATTCATTAGTCATTTTAAAAAGATTCATAGAAAATAAGAGAACCTTCGCTATTGAATATAACAATAAGGCAATAGGCTCTCTTGGTATAGAGGAATATGATGAGGATAAATTACCTGAATTAAAGGATTTAAAGGCTAGAGAAATAGGGTATGTACTTGCTAAGCCATATTGGGGCTTAGGATTAATGCCTGAGGCAGTAAAGAGAGTAATCGATTATTTATTTAATGAGCTTAAGCTTGATGTATTAGTTTGTGGCCATTACCAGTTTAATAATCAATCAAGAAGAGTACAGGAAAAATGTGGCTTTAAGCATTATAAGTATTCAGATGATTTAAGTAATATAGTCTATGAAAAAAT
>JAEELU010000117.1 GCA_016282815.1 Acholeplasmatales bacterium | reverse complement strand
TTAAATAATTCATTTAAATTAATTGATAATAAAATGAGATTAATGATACCTAAAGGATTAATAAATCATTTAACCTTGAAAGGATATGAAATAAAGGATAAATATTTATTTATTAAATTAAATAAACAAATTAATAATATTAAACAAATTGAAATAAAATATATTTCTGATAATGAATATGAATTTAAGATTATATATGAAGCTATTGAAAAAGAATTAATGACTGATAATGGTAAATATCTAAGTATAGATATGGGTATTAATAACCTTATGACAGCTTATGATAATAAGGGCTATTCTTTTATTATCAAAGGTAATTCATACCAAAATACATTATATTATTACAATAAGAAGATTGCTTATTATCAATCATTAGAAGCTAAATATAATAATATAGATAATAATGATTTTGTTATAACTAAAAGAATAAAGAAGCTTCATTTAATTAAGAAAAGAAAAATAGATTATATATTACATACATCAACAAAAAGAATATTAGATTATTGTATTAATAATCAAATTAATACAGTAATAATAGGCAATATAAAAGGAATAAGAGAAAATAATGATATTGGTAAAAATAATAACCAAAAATTACATTCTCTACCATTTGATCAGCTATATAATAAATTATCATATAAGCTAAGATTAAATGGTATTAATCTAATATATCAGAATGAAGCATATTCATCTGGATGTGCACCTACATCTATTGATGTATCAAAAGAATATTATAATAAATCTAAAAGAGTAAAAAGAGGATTATATAGGGATAACAATATAATATATAATTCAGATTCTGTAGGTGCTTATAATATTATGAGAATATATAAAAAAGAAAAAAGCATAGATATAGCTATGCCAATAAAAGGGTTATCTAATCCTACTGTTATAAATGTATCTGTGTAACCTATATAGGTAGCAGTATTGGGTTGGAACGGCCCTGAGGAGTGATGGTAACATCACATAATCGATGCTTTGTAATTCAATTACCGAGTAGTTCACATAATGACGTATATTTACGGCACCTAATAGTCTATTTCTATCTACATCTAATAAAAAGAATGTAGTTGTGGGAACGTGGCCGTCAGTAGGAACCATAAAATCTAAATTATCTAAATAATAATCTATATCATGATAATCATTTTTAAATATTGCATAAGGAGATCTATTAGTATGATTAACCTTTTGATCATACTTCCATTCATCAATCATTTCACCTAATTCATTCTTGTATTCTCTTGTTAGCTTTATTAATTTAACATTCATATTATCTTTCCTTCTTTAATAATATTAGTGGTACCATCATTTCCTTGGTTAATGATGTATGGTGCCCCTTAAATTTATGTGATACAGGTGTTAATATAGCTGTTTTATTAGTGAATGTACCAATAGCTATATAATCACCAAGTAAATAGCCCATATCACCCTTTGGTCCAAACACACCCATATCTATTAATTCCTTTGATTCATATAAAATGAAATCATCATTATATTTAGAATTAAAATAATTCTTAAATTCCTCTAATTTGCCTTCCTTAACCTTAAAGGCTACTGCTCTTGCGTCTAGATATGGATAGATTACTAGCATATCCATAAGCTTTTTATCACCATATAAATCTACATAGCCCTCTATATCTATTTGACCATGGTCTGCAGTAATAATAAACAATGTATCGTCAAATTCATCGTATAGCCTTTTAATGCCATTATCTAATTCATTAATTAGCTTATGTGCTTCAATGCTTGTTACACCATATTCATGCATAGTTGAATCAGGCTCACCATAATAAGCATATATGAACTTCTTAGAATCCTTATTTAATACCTCTCTTATTGTAGTAAAGAATCCCTCTGTTGTTTCAAATATATGATTATTATTCTTATTCTTTACCTCTACATATTCAGGGAATATTGTATAAACCTTATAATCAGAATTTGCTTTATCAAAATAATACTCATCACGCTTTAGTGGTGAATCAGTTATTTTGATTTTTTTGTTATCGAATGAATCAGTTTTTGGAAAAATATTTATATTCTTATTCATTTTTTCAAAATACATACTCCATCCAAACCAGCCATGCTCTAGCGGATACTTATTTGTTAATAATGATGTAGTAGCGTTTGTTGTAGTTGATGGGAATGTAGATGTTAATTCCATTACTATATTATTCTTTAATATAGAATTATCATCTAGATTGATATTAATTGGATTCATGCCTAATCCATCTAAACAAATGAATATAACATTCTTATAATATTTGTTTAATTCATCTTTAAGTATTTTAATTGTAGGCTTATCATTACCACAATTTAAAAATTCAGCTAATGTAGATGTTATATTTAAATTTGAGTTATTAAAGTCAGGGAATACAAATTTATCCATTATCACCATCTCCTTTAGCTTAATTATGATAATTATATAATAAATTAAAACAATTAAAAAGCAGGATTTTATAATCCTGCAGTCTAATAATGTTTTATTTAATTACTTTTTGATCCAGCTTCCAAACCAACTAGATACTGCTGGTAACCAGCCCATTACGCCACCTAAGTATCCAATAAAGAATACTAACGCAATGAAAATTAAAAAGAATAAAAACTTAAATAATCCCATATCTCTTCTCCTCTTTTCTTCTAATCTTTCTATTCATTCAACTTCTTGATAATAGTAGGTAATTCATTATCTACTGTATCATTAGGTAATTGGCATGTTCCGGCATTCATATGTCCGCCACCACCATATGATAAGCATAATTCACCGATATCAACCTTTGAGCCCTTGTTTACGATACTCTTACCGATCATTACTGCAGTGTTTTGCTTTTTAAAGCCCCAGGCAACATGAACAGATATTTGTGTTTCAGGGTACATTGCATATACCATGAATCTATTACCTGCATAGATTACCTCTTCATTTCTTAAATCAATTACTGCAACCTTATCATATACCTTTACAATTCTCTTTAACTGTGCCTTAAATAGCTCAGCCTGCTCAAAATACAATTTTGTTCTTTCCTTAACATCAGGTAATTCCATTATTTCATCAATTGATAGCTCTAAGCATTTTTCAATTAGTTCCATCATTAAATCATAATTTGATATTCTAAAATCATGGAATCTACCAAGACCAGTTCTTGGGTCCATAATATAATGTAGTAATACCCACTTTGATGGATTTAATATTTCATCAATTGAGAAATCGGCTGAATCACCCTTGTCTACAGCCTCAATTAGCTCATCTGTTATTCTTGGTAGTGCCTTTTTACCACCATAATAGTCATATACTACTCTAGCTGCACTTCTAGCCTTAGGATCAATGATTAGCTTTCCACCAGTTTCAGTAGCCTTTAATCTATCAATTTCACTTTCATGGTGATCAAATGCTATACCTACTCTTGGATCATAAGGTAGGTTAGTAGTTATATCATTCTCACTTAATTCTACCTTGCCATCCTGTACATCCTTTGGGTGAACAAATTTTATATCGTCTATTAAATTTAATTCCTTTAGAATCATTGCACATGCTAAACCATCAAAATCGCTTCTTGTTACTAATCTTTTCATTTATAAACCTCCCCTTAAAAGTAAAGTAATCTATGACATTAATTTTACTTACTTTTATTTCAAATGTCAATTATACTTAATTAATATAATTAATTATAGCTCCTGTGTAGCGGCAGACTTAAAGTCCTCTAATACCTCTTGGAAAACCTCAACGATACTAGGGTCAAAGTGCGTTCCCGAATCTTCAATAATAATATTAATCGCCTTATCGATAGGCATAGGCTCCTTGTAGACTCTTTTAGCAACTAACGCATCAAATACATCCGCAACAGCCATTATACGTCCAGGAAGTGGAATTT
>JAEELU010000116.1 GCA_016282815.1 Acholeplasmatales bacterium | reverse complement strand
GATGAATCAAAGGGAAATCTTAAATTATTAAGGAGAAAATAAATGATACAAGATATATTAGGTCATAAATATAATTTAGCTTATAAGAATATTAAGCCTAATGATGATAGTATAGTATTATGCTATAAAAAAGGATATGTATGCTTAAATAGCGATAAATCATTTATTAAATATTCTGATTTATTAAATGAAAAGATTGTTTTTGGATTTATGGTCGATGATGTATCTTATTTTATTTCACTTGATGATGTTGGATTTACAAGCTACCCGATTAATCTATTTAGAGAGATAGAACCAAGATATTTAGGATTTATAATTATAACAGGATATCATTTATATAATTTCTATGTAAATAATAAATATTGTGCTAGATGTGGTAAATTAATTAGACCATCAGTTAAAATAAGAAGCCTAAAATGTACCTGTGGAAATGAGGTGTTTCCTACAATCGCTCCAGCTGTAATTATTGGCTTATTAAATAAGGATCATTCAAAGATTATGCTAACTAAATATAGAATTGGCTATAATAATTATGCTTTAGTTGCAGGCTATAATGAAATTGGTGAGACTTTAGAGGATACAGTTAGAAGAGAGGTCATGGAGGAGGTAGGCTTATCCGTAAAGAATGTAAGATATTATAAGAGCCAGCCTTGGGGCCTTTCTGGGTCTGTCCTTTCTGGATTTTGGGCTGATATATCTGATTTAGATGATAATCCTAAGGTTGATTTAGAGGAGCTTAAGCTTGCTAAATGGGCATCAAGAGATGAAATTGAGATTTTAGATGATGGCGTATCATTAACTAGAGAAATGATTAATTATTTTAAGAGCGGAAAGAATATAGATTTATGATAAGACTTGATAAGATGCTTGCCCATATGGGCTATGGCAGTAGAAAAGATGTTAAAGAGCTAATAAGAAAGGGTTATGTATCAGTAGATGGAGAAATTATAAAATCTGATGATACAAAGGTTGATGAAAATAGTGAAATAGTCATCTTTGATGAGGTAGTTAAATACGATAAATATGTATATTTAATGCTAAATAAGCCAGATGGCTATATTAGTGCTACATATGATAATAATTTACCTACTGTATTAGATTTGATATATGGCTATGAATCTAGAGGCCTTTTTCCTGTTGGTAGGCTTGATATAGATACATTTGGTCTATTGATATTAACCAATGATGGAATGCTAGCTCATAGGCTTTTATCTCCTAAAAATCATGTGATGAAAAAGTATTATTTAAGATATGATGGTAAATATAGCGAATCATTTGCTGATATATTTAAAAAAGGTGTAAAAATAGATGATTATATTACTAAGGAAGCAATATTTGAGGATCTTGGTAATAATGAAGCGTATATGTCTATTTGTGAAGGAAAATATCATCAGGTCAAGAAAATGATGGAATATGTTGGATGTACAGTAACATATCTAGAAAGAATAGAATTTGGTGGTATTAAGCTGGATAATAATCTAAAGCGTGGGGAGTTTAGATCATTATCTGAAGAAGAAATTAAAATGTTAAGGGGTGATTATTTTGATAAATAAGATACTAGAAAAGAATAAAAGCCTTTGTGAGGATATCGTTAATGAGCTTTTAGTTAACTATGAATATGTATCATTACTTGGTGTTGCAAGTAAGGGAATTAGAGTTCGAGTAGATAATAAGAATATTTCATTATCTGATTCCGATACTGAATATGGCTATGTTATTAAGGTATATAATAACGGTTCAATAAGTGAATATTCATTTAATGAATTAAATCCAAGACTATTACCTAAAATATTATATGAGGTAAGAAAAACTGTTGGATCTAATGCCCCATATAAGAAGGTTGCATTAAATCCTATTATTGATCAAAAGATAGAAAGAGAATTTACAAGAACTGATTCTGGCTTATTAAGCGAAAATGAGATCATAGAAAGATTGACAGAAATTAAAAATAGAGCATTAAGCTATGATGAAAAAATCATAAATGCTGTAGCTATTTTCAATAAAATTGAGGTAGCTAAGATTTTTATTTCTAAGCACAAGAATTTAAGCCAGTCTTATACATGGTCAAATGCTTTATTTATCGCTGTAGCTAAGGATGAGAATAATAATATTAAGATGGCTAGAAAGTCAACTGAGGATTATAGCTCTGAAAAGGCACTTGATAAGATGCTAAAGGAGGTTAATAAAACTGCTGACATAGCTATTAAGCTATTGAAGGCTAAGCCTATTGTTCCAGGTGAATATGATGTAATTACTGATCCATCAATTACTGGACTAATTGCTCATGAGGCATTTGGTCATGGTGTTGAGATGGATATGTTTGTTAAAAATAGAGCAAAGGGTAAGGATTACATAGGCCAATATGTAGCATCTCCACTTATTTCAATGCATGATGGTGCGACAAGCGCTGATAGTGTAGCATCATATTTCTTTGATGATGATGGTGTATTAGCACACGATACATTAATCATCAATGAGGGAAAATTACAAACTGGTATTTCTGATATGCTATCTGCTTTAGAGCTTGGTACTATTCCTACAGGTAATGGTAGAAGAGAGTCATATTTAAGAAAAGCATATTCAAGAATGACTAATACATATTTCTCTAAGGGTGAATCAAAGCTTGATGATATGATTAAATCAATTAAGCATGGCTATTATTTATGTGATACTAATAATGGTATGGAGGATCCTAAGAACTGGCAAATTCAATGTACAGCAGAATATGGTCTAGAAATTGTTGATGGTAAATTTACTGGTAATATTGTATCTCCAGTAGTTATTTCCGGATATGTTCCTGATGTATTAAAGAGCATCAGCATGGTTTCTGATAGCTTTGAAATTTCAGGAGCTGGCTATTGTGGTAAGGGACATAAGGAATGGGTTAGAGTTTCTGATGGTGGACCACATTTGAAAGCGAGGGTTAAGCTAGGATGATAAATAAGATTGTTTCTCTTTTGAAAAAGCAAAAGGGTATTGAGTATAAGGTAAAGGAATTAAAGACTAAAACTACAGAGCTATTCTTTGTTAGAGATAGGCTTGAAACAAATCGTAAGACTAATGTAGCTACATATTATGTTACTGTATATAAGAGATTTGATACATATATGGGTGAATCAAGCTTTGAGGTATCACCAATGCAGGAATTAGATGAGGTAGAGGATTTAATTCAAAGGGCTATTGATAGATGTAAATATGTTAAAAATCAGCCATTTGAGCTTCCTGAGGCTCTTAAAACATTTAAGGATACATCTAAATGTGATTTAGATAGTTTAGATGATGATGAGGTAGCTAAGAATGTAGTTAAGGCTGTATTTAAGGCTGATAATAGTGTAGATGGTTGGATTAATAGTGTTGAAATATTCATAAATAGACATGAGACTAGATTAATGAATTCTAATGGAATTGATTATACATCTCATAGCGCTGATTTATTTATTGAAATGATTCCTACATGGGTTGGAAAGAATGAGGAGATTGAATTATATCAATCTATTACAACATCAGCTATTAATTATAATGATATATATAATAAGGCTAAGGAGCTTATGGCTAATGCTAAGGCAAGAGCTGTAGCTAAGAATCTTCCTAAGAAGCTAAAGAAGTGTAATGTAATACTTCCTCAGGAGGAAATAGCAATGATAGTTGATTCATTTGTAAAGCAGCTATCATATAGTGTAAGCTTTATGAATATGAATTTATTCAAGGTAGGAGATCAGCTATCTGATGGAGCTGATTGTGATAATATGACTATCACATTAAAGAAGGCTGTAGAGGGTACATCTGATGCAAGATTATTCGATGGTGATGGTATTGTATTAAAGGATTGTAATATTATAAAGGATGGAATAATCAAAAAGCTTCATGGTGATCAAAAGTATGGTAGCTATCTTGGTGTTAAGAAGCCTACAGGTGCTTATACTAATGCAGAGCTAGAGCCAGGCTCAGTAGCATATGAGGATATGCTTAATGAGCCATATATCTACTGTGTATATTTCTCATCACCACAGCTTGAGGAATATAGTAGCTATTATGGTGGAGAGGTAAGATTAGGATTCTATTTTGATGGTAAGGATACATATCCTGTTACAGGATTCTCTATCGCAGGAAATCTATATGAGGATTTAAAGCATTTTAGATTTTCTAAAGAGGTTGATACATTCCAAACATTCAGAGGTCCTAAATACCTATGGATACCAAATGTAAATATTAATTAATATTAAAAATAATCTCCCGTCCAAAAAACGGGAGAAAATTTTTTGTTATTTTAATAAAATAATTGTTGACAAGAAAAAAATATGAGATATAATAAAAAAGCACGACACAAAAAACGTGCAAGAATTGATCTTTGAAAACTATATATGACGAACGAACAATATAACGCAATTCTAAGTTAGAAGAGCAAAAGGAAAGCAAAAACAAACAAAAATAAATTTTTTGGAGAGTTTGATCCTGGCTCAGGATTAACGCTG
>JAEELU010000115.1 GCA_016282815.1 Acholeplasmatales bacterium | reverse complement strand
TCATTTCCTCAAATAGCTTAAGGTTTTCCTCAACTGATCTATCTCTACATGGTGAATTAATACCAGGCTCAGTCAATGTACCACGGTACTTACTCATTTCCTCCTGAGATAAATCATCAACATATGCTAGACCCTTCTTAATTAATAATATAGCCTTCTCATATGTCTTCTCAAAATAATCAGAGCCATAAAATACATTTGTAGGCTTATAACCTAGCCATGCTAAATCCTCAATAATACCCTCAACGAATTCCTTATCCTCTTTTGCTGGATTAGTATCGTCAAAGCGTAGGTTTGTAGTACCATTGAAGCTTTTAGCAAGCTCAAAGTTTGTAATTATCGCTCTTGCATGTCCGATATGTAAGTATGCATTAGGCTCTGGAGGAAATCTTGTAGCAATTGAATCTACTCTTCCTTCATCCAAATCTGATTGCATAATTGTTTTAATAAAATTGTTAATTTCTGCCATCTAAATCACCCTACCCAAAAATATACTCATATTATACAATAAAAATTCATAAAAGGCTATTAAAAGAAAACACTTTTAATAATTATTTATTATTAAAAAAGTGATTACCTAAAATAATCACTAATTTAATCTTAAATTAATACCTAAATGATAGCTATAATAATCTCTAATATCCTTTATTAGCTTATCATAATTAGTATCGGAATATAAATTAAAATCCTTTTTATCGTAATAATATTCCTTCCATATATTTAGGTATTCTATATCAGGTGTACTACATTTATCACATAGTGCTCCACCTGATGAGATACTAATTGAAACAATATTATTACTATTACATCTAACACATGTTTTTAAATTAGGTGCTATACCAAATACATATAATAGCTTAATTAAGAATACAGACATTAATTTTCTAGTATTTATCTTACCTAAATTCAATAATACATTCTTAATAAACTCATAGCATTTTTCATGATTGATATCATCTGGTATTTCCTTGATTATATCGATAATTACACCAAATGCTTTAATTAATTCAATATTATCATTAATACTAAATGAATTATGAATTAATGAATATTCCATCAAGCTTTTAGCATTAGAATCAGTACATACAAATGATACGATATTACCTGTAGTAATAAATCCCAAAAATCCCTTTTTAGGATTTAAGGCACCCTTAGCTATTACAGAAATTTTACCATTATTAGTATATAGATTAACTATCTTAGATGTTTCCTTATAATCAATTGAATTAATTACAATTCCTTCTAGCTTCATTATAGCTCTTCTTTAGTATAGCCAAGCTGAGCAAGCTCATTTGGTCTATCCTTCCAATCCTTTTTAACCTTAACCCATAAATCTAGGTGAACCTTCTTTTCAAGAAGCTTCTTGATATCACCTATAGATTTATTCTTTATTTCCTTAATCATTTCGCCATTATGGCCAATGATTATTTTTTTCTGGCTATCACGCTCTACATAGATTGTAGCTAAAATGTCAGTGTAGGCTGGGTTATCGGGGTTATCCTTCATATCATCGACAACACAGGCGATTGAATGAGGGATTTCCTCCTTAGTTAATAATAATATTTTTTCTCTAATTAATTCACTAATTATAAATCTATTACCATGATCAGATATCATATCATCTGGATAATATTTAGGTCCAAATGGTAATGCTGATCTAATAGTATCTAAAAGCTTATCAACATTTTTATTCTCTAATACAGATATTGGGAATATTCCTGCAAAAGGATATAGATCCTTATATTTAGCAATAGTTAAATCAATATCATTGAACTTCTTTAGCTGATCTACCTTATTGATTACTAAGAATACTGGTACACGTAGCTTCTTGATGTTATCAAGGATAATTAAATCACCCTGAAGTGGCTCCTTAACTGGTGTTGTCATAAATATAACAGCATCAACTCCACCTGTAGCATCGTATGAGGCATCAACCATTCTTCTTCCTAGCTCTGTCTTAGCCTTATGAATACCAGGAGTATCAGTAAAGGCAATCTGATATTCGTCAGTTGTTAATATTCCTAATATTTTATTTCTTGTTGTTTGAGGCTTATCAGATATAATCGCAACCTTTTTACCGATTACAGTATTTAAGAACGTTGATTTACCAACATTTGGTCTTCCTATTATCGCAACAAACCCACTTTTGTATGTTTCAAAATCCATAATTAATTCTCCAGCTTAAATGATAATGGTAATAAATCACTATTCTTCACTATCATTCTTTCTCTTTTATTATTAGTTAAAATTATTGGTGTATCAGGATTAAGTAGCTCATCCATTACCTCTCTACAGGCTCCACATGGGCTTACTGGGCTATCGGTATTTGCAGTAACACACATCGCAACCACATCATCCTTTGTATATCCCTCTGATACAAGCTTAAAGAGTGCACATCTTTCAGCGCACACCGTTAACGAATATGATTTATTTTCTATATTAGCACCCATTATATATTTTCCATTTTTTAAAAGTATAGCCGCAGCAACCTTAAATTTTGAATACGGGCTATAGCTTAGTGCCTTAGCAGCTAAGGCGTGGTCAATTAAGGCTTCAATATCAAATATCATCTTTTTATATTCGCACCCTCCAATATTTTTTCCTGAAGGTCAAACATAACCTTCTCCTCCTCCTTAGTTTGGTGATCATAGCCACATAAGTGTAGGTAGCCATGAACAGCTAAAAAGGCAAATTCGCGTCTTGCACTATGTCCGTATTCCTCTGCCTGAGATAGAGCCTTCTCAACACAAATAAATACATCACCTAGCTCATCAGTTTGAACTATTTCATTATCATCGATTAAAGCAAATGATATAACATCAGTTACCTTATCGATATGTCTAAATTCATTATTAATTCTTTTAATTTCATTTTCATCAACGAAAATAACATTAAATTCCTTTTTAGAATTTATTGTTTTAAATACATCTCTTATAACTCTTTCATATTCTCTAATATTCCTATTAGTTTCATTAAAAAAATTAATTTTCATTACTATCACCTAAAATCGAAATTCTTTCTTGATTTTCTTTATCCCTAATTTTATTCTCTAATACCATATTACCAATTATCATCTTGACTACCGCATCAAGCTTTGAATTCTCCCTGTAATCTGATAAAGCAATAAAATTAACACGCTCATCCTTAAGTAGTGGTAATACCTTGTCCTTTTTACCATCCTGATAGATAGCGATAGATTTACCACCATGCTCCTTGATTATTTTCATACATGGTATATCAGTTAATCCATCACCAAAATAAATCATGTTAGTAAATGGAATAACTAAATTATCAGTCTTTTTATTAACTGTATCATCATCTCTAATATCTAAGGCACCCTTAGCTATTCTAAACAAGAATTGTGTTTTGTTTGTATAATTAATCGCAACCTTTGGCCAAACAGCTATATCATTCTCATAAATGAAGCTACAGCCATAGATTCTTTTAAAATATTTACTAATCTTAGAGCCCTCTACTATTTCAGTAATTCCACTAGAAACAATATAATGCTCTATTTCAACACCTAATGATAATGCATATTGATTGATTCTTTGAAACCAATCAAGTACTCCATCATAAAATATTATATTTTCACCACATGAATTTAAATATTTTCTTGTAAGCTTAATATTATTCTTCTTACATTCCTTAACCATCATATACATATATGATAGTATTTTATCTGCCTCTTCAGCCTCAATAAGCTTACCAGTACTACCCCAGAATTCATTTGGAGAGATATTCAAATTTTTGATAAAATCATAATTCTGCATATCAGTAGTGGATAATGTTTTATCAAAATCAT
>JAEELU010000114.1 GCA_016282815.1 Acholeplasmatales bacterium | reverse complement strand
ATTCTTTAGCTAATCTTTCTAAAGTCGCATTTTGGAATTCTCTTTTAGCCTTTAATCTTTCAGCAATTGTAATTGTCTGAGTAGTTTCAGGCTTTTCAAATCTTATATCAAAAGTTAATGTAGGTCTTACCTTATTACCATTTGGAAGATATTGATTTATTTCTTCGACATATTTTTGATTTAATTGTATAATTTGTTCAACATTTACTTCAATACGATTAGGCATAATTACACCCCCTAAGCATAAGCTTATCCATCTATTTAGTATGATAACATATTATATGCAACAAACGTGCAACAAGTAATATTTTAATTATCTGTAAAAAAAGACTATCTTAATAATAGTCTTTGTCATCAAAAATTGCCCAAGAATATTGTATCATATATTCTCCACGATACATTCTTATAGCATCCGGATTACCTTTTTTATATTCGTAAGCATCACAATCTATCTTAGTTGGATCAATAAAGCATTCACTATATCTCTTAATAAATACATCCTCTATACCAGCTTCTTTTAAGGTTTCCTGAATATCAACAATTAAATTTCTTAAATATGATTTATGGTCTTCCTCCCATAATACCGCATTAAGCTCGTTAATATTTGCTGAAGAACCTTCTCTATCAACCAAATAAGCAAATAATTCTTTTGATTTTTGTCTATGGAATTTTAAAGGTTTTCCATCCTTGAATACCTCAAAATTACCAAAGCACTTAACTTGTAATTGCTTAGTAGGCTGTAATTCAACCTCATACCTTAATGCATCAAGCTCCTTTTTTACACTCTCAACCTTCACAGGCTTCATAATATATCCAGATGCATGAATATTATATGCATCAAGTGCATACTTATCATATGCAGTAACAAAAATAACATTAATAAGCGGATTATTCTTTTTTAGCTTTTTTGCTAATTCAATACCGTTAATTAATGGCATTTCAATATCTAAAAAAGCTATTTCCAATTTTGTATCAATTGTTTCTTCATAAGCCTGTTTAGGGTTTGTAAATGACAATATCTCAGCATCAGGAAGTACCTTTTTTACAGTATTTTCTAATCTTATTAATTGTAACTGTTCATCATCAACCAATAATATTTTCATACTTTCACTCCTTACTTTTTAAATGTTACTGTTATATTTGTTCCAACATTCTTCTTACTTGTTATATTCAAATCTCCATTACATGTTTGTTTTATTCTATAGCTTATATTTTTTAATCCAAAATGTACATTTTCACTAAAATCAATATCCTTTAAATCGAAGCCTATACCATCATCTTTAATCTCAATAACAACCTCAGTATCAGTTTCATAGGTTGTAATAGTTACTGTTCCACCTTCTATTTTCTTTAATATGCCATGCTTTATAGCATTCTCAACAAGTGGCTGAATAGTTAGTGGTGGAACTAAGAAATTTTTTGTTCCAATATCATATATTACATTAATTCTATCATTGAAACGCATTTTTTCTAATGATACATATGTTTCTATATGCTTTAATTCACTAGCAAATGGAATAAGCCTTGTTTCAGTAAGTGAAGATAAATTTCTTCTTAAATATTCAGTAAATTCATCAAGTGATGTTTGAGCTTTTTCAGGGTCTATTGTAATAAGAGTGGAAATTGCAGATAAGGAATTATACATAAAATGTGGCTGAATTTGTGATAACATCAATTTGACTTGAGCTTCTTTATTCTTTTCTTCTTCCTTTATAAGATCAATATTCTTTTGAACATTTACAAAGAAGAATAAAATCTCAACTGCAATTATAATTGTTGCGTAGCTTATTGCATAACCTGCAAATATATTTTGAAGTATTGTAGCAATTAACGGCAAAATACAATATGAAGAGAATGCTATTTTTTCTCTTAGGTTAATCTTCCTATTAAATATTGATAAAATAAATACAATTGCCAATATAACAATCTGGTATCCTTGAGATACTATCATGTATTTACTTCTAAAATAATTACCATCTTTTGCATAGAAGAATAAATTGAATTTAATATTTATTAAATCCAATATAACAAATGCAATAAATATTATAAAGCTTCCTACATATAAATGCTTTTTCCATATTTTTGAAAGATCAGCGAAATTCATCATATATAAGAAATATAAAAGCACCTCAATATTATTAAATATAAAGAATGTTGTATAAAAACCCATTACAAATGTATCACTTGTATATTTTAATTTTATTAATGTATAAGTCAAATAAGTAAGGAAATGAAAAATTGTGAACGCAATAAAAGCTAAAAGAATGTTTTCATCTTTTCTTTTATTCCTCTTTACTATTAAATTAGCTAGATGAACAAACAGTATCAACGATCCCATAATACATATGGTGATGTTAAATACTATATTTGTGTTATTAAATATTTTATCTTCCATAAAAACCTTCGTAAGAAAATGAACTCTTTGTTCTAGTTTAACATTTTTTTTAAAACAATTAAAGTTAAAAAAACGAGATTTATGAAAATCTCGATTTTAATACATAGTTATTCTAAATATAATTTTCCTTCAAAAATATTTAATGTAACAAATGGTCTTAGCTATGGCTTATCACCATTAACTGTTAATAAAAAATATTCCTGCTTCTATTACATTTCTCTTAATTTATTTTCTATTTCGTTAGCTATTTCAGGATTATTCTTTAAGAATTCCTTAGCATTCTCTCTACCTTGGCCAATCTTGTTTCCATCATATGAGAACCAAGCACCACTCTTATTGATGATATTAGCTTCTACTGCTAAATCAACAATTTCACCAAGCTTAGATATACCCTTGCCATAAATAATATCGCATTCAGCAGTCTTAAATGGAGGTGCCACTTTGTTCTTTACGACCTTAATATTTGTTCTATTACCTAGGATAGTTGTTCCATCCTTAATTGCCTCACCACGTCTAATTTCCATACGAACTGATGCGAAGAACTTAAGTGCACGTCCACCTGTAGTTGTTTCAGGGTTACCGAACATTACACCAACCTTTTCTCTTATTTGGTTAATGAATATAGCAACACATTGTGTTTTTGATATTAAGCCTGCCATCTTTCTCATTGCCTGGCTCATTAATCTTGCATGTAAACCAACATGATTATCGCCCATTTCGCCATTTAATTCAGCCTCTGGTACTAATGCAGCAACACTATCGATAACAATTAAATCGATAGCGCCTGATCTAATTAATGCCTCAGCAATTTCAAGTGCCTGCTCACCACTATCTGGTTGTGATAATACTAAATTATCAATATCAACACCAAGTGCCTTTGCGTATACTGGATCTAGTGCATGCTCAGCATCAATAAATGCTGCGAAGCCACCAGCCTTTTGAGCATTAGCGATAGCGTGTAATGCGAATGTAGTTTTACCTGATGATTCAGGTCCATAAATCTCAATAATTCTTCCCTTAGGATATCCACCTACACCAAGTGCCTTATCTAATGTGATAGAGCCTGATGGAATAACATCAATTTGCTCATTAGATTTTTCACCAAGCTTCATTACTGAGCCTTTACCATAATCTTTTTCAATTTTCTTTAATGCTTCATTTAAGGCATTTTCTCTGCTATTATCAGCCATAAATTGTATATTCCTCCTACACAATAATTATTAGATTGATTCAAAAATTACTTTTCTAGCTCTATAAATATATCTAACTCCAGATATTATAGTAAATAATATACCAACATACATTAATACCATTCCAATATAACCAAATACATGAACGCCATTAAAATCTATGTTCCATAAGAATAAGAATACTAACGCAAACATAGTAACGAATGTTTTAATCTTGCCAAATATATCCGCAGCTATAGTCTCACCCTTACCTGCACAAATAAATCTAACACCATCTACCATTAAATCTCTACATAATATTAATATTAAACCCCAAGCAGGCATAAACCACCAATAATTTGTTCCATTCATTTGTAAGCATAATATAACCATCGCACTTGTAACAAGCATCTTATCTGCAAGTGGATCTGCGAACTTACCAAATGTAGTAACCAAATTATATTTTCTAGCAATTTTACCATCTAAAAAATCTGTAAATGATGCTAAAGCAAATATAATTACATTAATGAAGTTAGCAATTGATAAACCTGAATTAAACATATAATTTTCGTTTAAATAAGGTATAAATGCTACAACGACCATAACTGGTACTAATACAATTCTTAATAATGTTAATTTGTTAGGTAATGTCAATTTAATCACTCCTATTCAAAACTATTATAATTATATCATAATAGCTAAAATATCTAAAGATAAAATTTAAGAAGATGAATAAATTTCTAAGCCCGAGCTACAAAATTATTATATCATAGAAAAATGGCTTTGTTAAGCCATTATTTTTTTATTTTTATCCATGAATAATAAGCAATTTTTGTATAAATTTATCCACATTTTTATAAAAAAAATAAAAAATGGATAGACTATTCATCTATCCTGCTGAAAATATGGTTTTCACCATCTAATGAAATCATTGCCATTACTGTTGCTACCTCAAGGGTAACACCAATTATTGTTGAAAAAACCATTAAAAATAATTTATCCTGGTATGCTTCATTTAAGAAATTATAATAAAGCGTAGACATATAAAATACTATAATTGAAATATTAAATATTACTGGAATAATAGATAATATTCTTATTAATCCAATGGATGTCTTAACATTGTTATCATCTATACTAGTATTAGTCATATTAAGTAAAAATCCTGATCTAATACCATCTTTTAATAATACTCCTTTAATTATATATATTATACCTATACCCATATCTACAAACATCGCAATAGATATGAAATAATCTAATACTTGAGTAATTCCGAAGCCTTCAATGAATTCTAAAATAAATAGTAAAATCGCAAGTACTAATATAATACTTCCGTATATTATATATCTAATTTTAGCCTTGAATAATCTATTATCATCCTCTTCAAGATAATAATGATATTTATTCTTCTTCAAAGAAATCACTCCTCGTCATATTCTTCTAAAAATGAATGCTTTTCTCCATCCTTTTTATATCCTAATATCATATTCATATTTACATTAGAGGCTGCACTAAAGATATTCTTTTCTACATTATCATTATAATTCTTTTTTAATTCCTGAATTAAATTTTTTGTAGTTAATCTTCTACTTGTGTTTATCTCATTATCAATTGAGCAGGCCTCTGTAAATCTACAAGCACACATAATGAATTTTAAATCATTATATTTAGCCCAAGCCTTGACATCCTTTTCTCTAATTAAATATAGAGGTCTAATTAATTCCATACCCTCATTGTTATCACTATGTAACTTTGGTAGCATTGTTTGGAATGAACCAGCATTTAGCATATTCATTAGGGTTGTTTCAATAACATCATCAAAATGGTGACCAAGTGCTATTTTATTACAGCCTAAATCAGATGCGAGCTTATATAAGGCACCTCTTCTCATTTTAGCACATAGATAGCAAGAGCCCTTCTCCTGTGAATTAGCTATTTCAAATATATTAGTATCTATTATTTCTGCGGGTATCTTTAGGATATCTAGGTTAGTTTTAATTTGATTAAAATTAAGCTCATTATAGCCAGGATTCATTACTAGGTATTTTACATCAAATTCAAAATCAGAGTGCTTCTTTAGCTCCTGAAATAGCTTTGCCATAAGCATTGAATCCTTACCACCAGATATACATACACAAACTCTATCGCCTGGCTTTAAAAGCTCATATTCCTTTAATGCCTTAACGAATGGTGCCCATAGCCTACCTCTATAATTTTTAATTATCGTTCTTTCGATTTCTTCATGTCTTTCCATAATTAATCCATCTCTTTAATATTATTGATAATGCTATTAATTACATTTTTAACATTATCTACAGTATCCTTAGAGGTCATAGTAATTTTAGAATTCTTTTCTTCCGCAAGCTCTCCTGCTCTACCATTAATATAGCTAGCTCCAGCAGTTGCGAGTAACAAATCATCATTATAGCCTAATATACCTGTAATAATACCAGATAACACATCACCAGATCCAGCAGTAGCCATACCGCTAGTTCCTCTATCTACTAATAATACATCATTTCCATCAGTAATAATAGTAGCTGGTCCCTTTAAAAGTAATATAACATTATATGCTTTGGAAAACTCCATGGCATATTCTATTCCATTATTATATATTTCGTCAATATTTCTTTCAATTAGTCTTGAAAATTCCTTCATATGAGGGGTTAATACAATCTTAGCCTCTGAATCTATTAGCTTTTCTTTGATTGAAGAAAGTATTGTTAAACCATCCGCATCTATAACAAGCTTAGATTTATAATTAAGTATTAGATATTCTAGTATTTTCTTAGAATTCTCAGTTACCTTAATTCCCATACCAAAGGTAATAACCTTACATCTTTTAATAAGATAATCAAGCTTGTCCTTATCAAATAATATTTCTCCATTTTCCTCATCAAATGGATATACTGTTGATTCTAAAATATTATTTGCTACAATTGGAGCTACACTTTTTGGTGTTGCACATATTGAAACTCCTGCCCCAGATACAATTGCTAATGTACCCATAGCTGCGAGCCTAATAGCGCCACTATATTCTAGTGAACCACCAATTAATCCTACATATCCAAAATCTCCCTTATTAGAGAAATTTAATCTTTCCTTTAATACATTCCTTAAATCCTTTTCCTCTAATAAATAATAAGGTGTATCTATAATAGGAATATCTATATCTAAATTAATCTTATCCTTAATATAATCCTTTGCCATATTTAGGAAGTGTCCTGTTTTAAATGTGCCGATAGACATTGTTAAATCAGATTTAATAGCACATTTAGTCATACCTGTATCAGCATTTAAGCCACTATTAATATCAATTGATATAACAAATGCTTTAGAATTATTTATCTTATTAATAATATCAAAATATATTCCACTAGCATCATCTCTAAAGCCTATACCAAATATCGCATCTACGATAATATCATAGCCTTCTATTTGAAGCTCATCATCATATTTAATAATTTCTATATTATTCTTAACACATATATCATAATAATATTTACTTGTGTCAGATATTTTATTTGAAGCCATTAATATTTTAGATTCAATATTATTAGCCTTAAGTATTGATGATAATGCATATCCATCACCACCATTATTACCACTACCACAAACAATTAATATTTTGCCATACCATTTAAATGACTCATATATCCTTAGGGCAGCCTGATACATTAAATATAATGACGATACCTCCTGACATTTTCGACTATCAGAGGCCTTCATATTTTCTACAGACACTACATCAATCATAAATAATACTCCTTTAACTAGATTTAAATCGGACCATAATTACAACTAGTCCGATTAATTATTCTCAGTATTTACATCTATATTTTCTAGAGTAACATCCTCTTTAGCCTCTTCAATATTATCTATATCCTCCTTAGTGGGTATAGATGGAGATTCTACAGGTAATGCCTCTACAAGCTTTTCTTCCTTTACTATAGGCTTATTAGCCTCCTTAGGATCCTTAGCCTTTTCAGTATCATATTTAAATAGTTTCATTACCTCTTCTATTTCCGCATCATTTAAAGACATAAATCTAATTCTTTTCTTTATTACATATATATCATTATGATAATGTGTAATATTCATATGTGGGAATAGAATACTTGTATTGAATGTTTTTTCAGTTTTTTCCTGCTTAAGATATCTACTGACTATAAATAATGAATTAAAGAAAGGCTGCTTATCCATTCCAGAATTAAATATTCCAGAAACCTCTTCCCTGCTTAAATCCAATACCTCAGGATGATATCCAGCAACCTTTTTTATAATTTTCATAAAATCACCACTTCAAAGGTCTATTTTCACTAATAAGCTGAGATACCTTATTAATTTCTTCCTCGTTTAAATCCTTAAAACCTGTAAATGTTTTTTTAACAATATAGCATTCCTCGAATAAGGAAATCTTTTCGTTTGAGCATTTAACATACCCGTTAAATGAATCCTCTCCAAAGGAGCTATATACCTTTTCATATAAATATATATGCTTTAAAAGCTTATATGGCTTTGAGTAATTTGCGTCATGGATAATAGATAATAGCCTATCCTTATCAATATCGATAGTGGCTACATCCTTATGCATACCTTTAAATAATACCTTCATGTATTTACTCCTTTCGATATATATATAATTATATCAAAATAACACTTATAATAAAACAAGCATTTTGTGAAAATAGTGTCAAAGTAAACTTTTTAAAATTTTACTTGATTTAAAAAAACAGTAATGATATAATCTTGATTGCATTGATATGTGGAGGTGAAACCTATGGCAAACATTAAACAGCAAATCAAGCGTATTCGTACAAACGAAAAGGCTAGACAATTTAATGCATCATTCAAATCATCATTAAAGACTGCAATGAAAGCTGTATATGCTGCTGTAGAGGCTAAGGATGTTGAAAAGGCTCAAGCTGCTTTAGCATATGCTTCTAAGCAGCTAGATAAGGCACAAGCTAAGGGTATCGTTCATAAGACTTATGTTGCAAGACATAAATCAAGCCTAGCAACTATGGTTAATAGCTTAAACGCTTAATAATATAAAGAAACAGCACTGACAAGTGCTTTTTTCTTTTATCTTAAGAAATAAAGCTCAAGTCCAATCTCAGCCTCTATTACTCCTCTTTTAATATCGTAATCAAGCTTTGATAGATGCTCTAGATTAGCCTTAATCTCCTCTAGAGATTGACTTTTTGAATCTCTAAGTAAATAATAGGCCTTACCAGATGAAACATTAAATATATTTGCTATATCAGCCTGCTTAGCATTACCTCTAGCAAATATATGTACGTTATATAGCTCCTGGAATTTATTAATTAATAATGATATTAAATTACTAGCCTTTATATTTCTAGTTAAAAAGCCAGCATATAATGACATAGTTAATTTCTTATCATGCTTTAATACAGCATTAGATATTGAATATACATCATCATCGATAGGCTTTGATATTAATAGATCAACATCCTCTCTTGTTATTAGCTTTTTATCAAGTGTATATGCCTTTAGCATTTCAATATTACACTTAAGCATAGATAGGGATGTAGATGAATTAATTAATATATTTAAAGCATCATCATTAATAGTATATCTATCACGAAGGAATTCTTCCTTAGCATATTCATCAAATTTAGTATTCTCAACTAATAAATCAAATTCTTGGGCGTACTTTTTTATTTGTACATATGTATTAAATCTTTCAGATGATTTAGTATCAAACTTTTCATCTACGATAACTAATACGTTTGTATTTGCAGTATCAGCCATAGCGTTAGTTAATTCATTTAGCTTTTCTGCTGATTGCTCTAAAAGCTTATTACCTGATTTTAGGATAACAAGCTTTGGATTATCAAATAATGATACTGTAGTTAATTCATCAATGACATTATAGGTATTATCCTCATCTAAATCATATGTGATAATATCTGGATTATCCATACTTTTAGCAATACTATTTACTTTTTCCTGTGCTAATGAATAATCATCTGTCTTAATAATAAAATTAATCATACTACCTACCTGATTTAATAGTTATATTCCTTATATATTCCATTAGTTCCTTAGAATAATCAAATGGCTTTGATATATATACCCAGTTACCTAGGGCAACACCTGGAATATTCATTCTTCCTTCCTCGTTAGCTAATCCCAAATAATCTTGTAGTGGGACTATAACATATTTACAATTAGTATTCATAGAAAATTCTATGATTTTTAAATTTGGCTTATCATTAAATGTTATGCCACAAACCTTATCGACAAGCTTTCTATATTTTGTGTCAAGCTTATTATAAAATGACATTAGCATCTCATTATCATGTGTGCCTGTATAGAATAGGTTATTTTCAGGATATTCCTTTAATATTGGTGCCTTTTTACCATCACCAAGCTCAAATTGGAATATATTCATTCCTGGGTATTTACATTTCTTTAATAGCTTATGTACACCCTCAGTTAAAAAGCCTAGATTCTCGGCTACTATTTCTCCATTTGGAATTTCCTTATTTATTGTTTTAAATAGATCATAGCCTGGGCCAGTCATCCAGCTACCAACACGCGCAGTTTCAGCCCCATATGGTATTGCATAATAAGCCTCAAAGCCTCTAAAGTGATCAATTCTTACTATATCTAATAGCTTAAATTGATGTCTTACACGTTCAACCCACCATTTATAATTATTATCCTTTAAGTACTTCCAATCATAAAGTGGATTACCCCATAATTGTCCATCCTCTGAGAAAGCATCAGGTGGACAGCCAGCAACGTTTGTTGGGTTTAGGCTACCATCTAGCTGGTAATTTCTTGGGTCACTCCATACATCTGATGAATCATATGATGTATATATAGGCATATCACCCATAATACGTATGCCTTTTTTATTTGCGTATTTCTTAAGATTTAAAAATTGGCGATAGAATAAAAACTGAATAAAGCACTTTTCATCAATTCTATCTCTAAATTCATGCTTAGCCCATTCTATAGCATGATCAACTCGATATTTAAAATCATCATACCATTCATTCCATGGCTTAAAATAATGCTCCTCCTTAAGTATAGAATATAGAGCATAATCATTTAGCCAATAGGTATTATCATCCTTAAATTTATCAAATTCAGATTGTAATCTTTCTCTATTTAAATAGGCTGTATGAAGTAGAGAAAATGTTCTATCTGATATTTTACCAAAATCTACCTTATATGTAACATATGAATCTGGTAGAGCATCCTTACTAATTAATCCATCCTCTACTAATAAATCTAAATCAATAAAATATGGATTATAAGCAAAGGCACTAGGAGATGAATATGGACAATCTCCATATGTAGTTGGATTAAGTGGTAAAATCTGCCATATTTTTTGTTTAGCCTTAGCTAAAAAATCTACAAAATCATATGCACATTTACCAAGTGTTCCTACACCATATTTACCTGGTAATGATGAGATATGTAATAATACACCTGCAGATTTCATTACATCTCCTCCTTCTTTATTTCATTTAATAATCTTTCTTCTTCCTTAGTTAATACTCTATTTTCTAAAAGATCTGGCCTTCTTAAATAGGTTTTTCTTAAGGATTCCTTTAATCTATATTCATTAATTAGCTTATGATTACCATTTAATAATACCTCAGGCACAGTTTTTCCATTATATTCTACTGGTCTAGTATATTGTGGGTATTCAAGTAATCCATTAAAATATGAATCATCCTTATATGATTCCTCTTTAATTGCATTATCTAATAATCTAATAACACTATCACTAATAGCCATAGCTGGTATTTCTCCACCAGTTAATACATAATCACCTATAGATAACTCTCTATCTACATAGCCTCTAACTCTTTCATCGAAGCCCTCATAGTGACCACAGATTAAAACTATCTCATCCTTTTTAGCTAATTCCTTTGTTATTTCCTCATTATATCTTTCACCCTGTGGTGTCATAAGACAAATATATGAGGAATCACCACAATTAGCCTTAATAGCTCTATCTATTACATCACATCTAATTACCATGCCAGCACCACCACCACATGGTGTATCATCAACATGATTGTGCTTATCATTAGAATATATTCTATAATCAATTATTTCAACATCTACTACATTATTATCTATTGCCCTTTTAATAATGGATTCACTTAAAAAGCCATTAAACATATCAGGAAATAAAGTTAATATTTTTATTTTCAAAATAATCCCTCAATTTCATTAACAATTATTGTGTCACTAGTAACTTCCTTTATAAATTCATCAATAAATGGAACTAAAACCATCTTTCCATTATATTTAATAGATAAATAATCAGATTTAGGAAATTCTCTTATTTCTATTACTATTCCTCTATCCTCACCATTTTGGTTTAATACCTTTTTACCAACAAGCTCAGAATAATAATATTCACCCTCATCTAGCTTTTCTCTTTCAAGCTCGGATACATAAATATCATTGCTGTGATATTTTTCTACTAGGTTAATATCCTCCTTGCCCTCAAGAGTAATATAATAATATCCACTATTAAATGATGATTTAATGATTCTTTCTAGTACATATTCACCATTATGTAAAATATATATATTGTTACCCTGGCTAAATCTATCAAAATCAGAATAGCTTTTAACCTTTAATTCACCTTTTATACCTCTTGTTGTCATTACATGACCACATTTATAATATTTCATATTATATCGCCACCATATACTAGATTATATCTTAAAATGGCCTATAAAACAATAAAAATGGCTACTTTCATAGCCATTTTTATTACTTACTATCGATATCTAAATGTATCTTTTTTCCTTCCTTAGAAGCTCCGGCATATAGAACTGTTCTAATAGCCTTGGCAATTGTTCCACCTTTTCCAATTACTCTACCTAAATCATTTTCATTAACTAGAACCTTGTATTCTAAATTATCAGTAGATTCAGATACCTTAATAATTTCAACTTCATTTGGGTATGCGACTAAAGGAAGAATTAAGCTTTCAATTAACTCTTCAAACTTTATCATTAAAAATACCTCTTACTTTTCAATAATATTGTTAGCCTTTAAGATATTCTTAACAGTAACTGTAGGTTGAGCACCATTCTTTAACCATGCTTGAATTCTGTCAGCATTTAAAGTAACTGTTGCAGGTTCAGTTAATGGATTGTAAGTACCTAAAATCTCTAAGAACTTACCATCACGAGGTGATCTTGAGTCTGCAGCAACTATACGATATTTTGGAGCCTTGTGTGCACCAAATCTTTGTAATCTAATCTTTACCATAAATAATACACTCCTTCTTATTTCAAATTTCGTTAACTATTATATCATATAAAAAGAGCCTGTCAAGTATTTTTTCTTGACAGACTCGATTTTATTTTATGTCTTCAATTTTAAGATCTCTATAGTATAATTCCTCTGCTAATACATGAGCGAAATTTAATAATACATCCATATCTAAGTTTTGCCATATTCTACCACTAGGATTTAATACTATATCAGCTCTAACATGACCAAATAGCTTGCCGTGAGCCTTTATCTCAACCCAGAAGGCTGAGAATATTCCCTGCTCCTCAAGTGCTGCAGTAAGCTTACTATTTAAGCCATCCTCAATGAAGTTCTTATAGAATATTCCTGAATGAGAATTTATATGTGTCTTCATTATAGATAAATCTATGACCTTAAAATCTCTTTTCTTACATATAGGATGGAAATATTCAAAATATAATCCATTAGGAGTTGATAGACATAAATGGTCTATCATAAAGAAGCTTCCTAATGAATTTAAGCTTTCTGTGATACCATCCTTTATGTTTTCCTGAGTCATTTTATTAAAGATAGTTGAATAGATATATGTAGATGATACTACCTTATCTCTTTCAGATTTTAAGTTAATATTAGCATGCTTCTCTGGTAAATAGATGATAAAGCAGTTTCTACCCTTCATCTTTCCGCGATATAATGCCTTATCTGCAAGCTCGAATAATCCATCTATATTAGTTGAATCCTTAGGAAATCTTGAAGAGCCCATAGTAACTGTCATATTTAAGGCATTTAAGTCCTTACTCTTAAGGTTTTTAGAGCATTCTAGTAGATTGTGCCAATTATTCCATGTATCGTCATATTCTATACTTCCAGGAACAACAAGAATAAATTCATCTCCACCATATCTACCTACAACACCCTTATCTCCAAGGATTTCCTCTATTCTTCTAGATACCTCATATAAGGCTCTATCTCCTACCTTATGACCATATCCATCATTTACATATTTAAAATTATCGATATCTAATATACAAACATTAAATGGTTGATTTTTGCTAATTAAAAGAGTCATGTATGAAAATATAACTTCTCTACTATAAACCTTAGTTAGCTCATCAATCTTATCATATTTGTCATCAAAAAACTCATTATAAAGCATAGAACCCTCCATTTAATTCGTAAATCATTATATGTATCATAATATATAATGAGTAAAAAAGCAATTATTCACTATTTCTTTTTAATGCTATAGCCAAATTTACCTGTATATTCACCTAATGTGTAGTATTCACCATGATTATAGGCTATTAAATTAGCCTCCTCTAATGAGAATCTTCCATTACTATCCATATATTTGTTATCAACTGTTACACCTAATATATCAGCCATTATCATATGATGTGAGCCAAGAGGTATTATTTCTCTTACCCTACATTCAATATTAACAGGTGATTCTAATATAGATGGTGCCTTAACGTACTTTGAATCAAGTGGTGTTAGGTTTAGCTTTTTAAATTTATCTACATCTCTACCACTTTTTACACCACAATAATCACAGGCATAGGTTAAATCCTTACTTACTAAATTAACAACAAATTCCTTTGTTTCCTTAATAATGTCATATGAATATCTTTCAGGTCTAACTGAAATATATAATATTGGTGGGTTAGTACATAAATTACCGCACCACGCAACAGTAATGATATTCATATTTCCATTATTATCCTTCATAGATACCATAACTACAGGTAGTGGGTTTAGCATATTGCCACCCTTCCAATATTCCTTCAAGATAATTCACCTACTACTTACTTACCTTATATTTTGATACATTTAGGATTACCTCACCATCGTATTGTAATCCACATGGCTTATCAAATGAAACCTCGATTTCCTTACCTTCATATAGGAAAACAGTTTTCTTATATTTTGTATGCTCGCCCTTAAATATCTTAGTAAATCTAATTAACGTTAATAATCTTGATCTGCCAGTCATAATAACTAGAGTAAGCTTATCGCCCTTTCTATCCTGGTTTGGAGCACTCTTCATTCCACCACCATAATATCTACCATTCATAGTGGCTGCGATAAAGCATCTTTTAAATTCGTGCTCAACTCCATCAACCTTTACCTTACAGTATCTTTTCTTAAATCCGAATAGGATTAAGCCGATTGATATATTTGCATAATTGATTTTCTTATTCTTTTTCTTTTTTTCTTCTGCGATTACACAAACATCTCCATCAACACCATAGCCAACATTGTTAATGAAATATTTCTTAACACCATTAGCCTCTACTGTTGGTAAATTATCCATATATTCATTTAAGCTAGAGAATCCATCCTTAGCCTCTATATCAGTTAAAAAGTCATTACCAGTTCCGGCTGAATAAATATACCAATGTCCCTTTATTTTCGTATTGTGCCAAGCATTAGCGAAAAAGTTTACTGTTCCATCGCCACCGATTAGTAATACATTATCCTCATCATCAAGCTTGTTATTTAATTCCTCTAATGAGCAATTCTCCTCATCAACTAATTCCATATTAGGAAATTTATCATTAAATTTAGTAACTATTTCCTTGGCCTTATCTAATGTTACCTGGCCAGCAAGCTTGTTATATAATAAATAATTCATAATTAAGTACTCCCTTTATTTTACTTTAGATTCAATCTCTAATAGCTCAAATCTATATCTTTGCTTAACGTTAGGATATTTATTGTGATCAACCTCGCTTAAAAACATTTCAAGAGGTCTAACCCATAATGAGCCATCACCGTATAATCTTCTATAAACAACCATTTTTTCCTTTGTTTCAGAATCATATGCGATATCCTCAACTAAATAACTATCACCCTTAAAATGTCTATAAATACCATGTATTTTTATTTCTCTCATAATACCACCAAAACGATAAGAGGGGCCTAGCCCCTCCTATTAATATTTTCTCATTTTTCCATCCAGGCCATGTAATAATACATAGCTTCCGTCATCCTTATTCTTACAGATGCTCTTAGCATATTCAAGTGCCTCAGCCTGAGTATTGAATAGCTTAATTACCTTATTAGAGCCTTGGATAAATACCTTCCACTCTCTACCATCATTATCACGCTTAGAAACATGATATGCTGTTTTACCAGTTCCTGCCTTTGCAGGTGTCTTTGTTATAACTGCAGGCTTTGCAGGCTTAGCTGCTGGCTTTGCTGCAGGTTTTGCTGCAGGTTTAGCGGCTGACTTTGTTGTTGCTGCCTTAGCAGGTGCCTTCTTTGCAGGTGCCTTTGTATCCTTTTTTGAAGCTTTAGTAGCTGTTGTTTTTACTGCCATATATAAAATCCTCCATTGTCGTTATCTTTATATAATATTATACTTTTTAGACATTAAAAAGTAAACATTTTTACTATCACTATATTTTTTCAATAGTTGATGATACATCCTTAGTAACATCTACTGTTGCTGCCCCAGCATATTTTAATGTACCAGCACTTTGCATTCTACCTGTAATAGATGTATTAGCTGTAATCTCTAATGATGAAGCATGATTAATAGATACCTCTACAGTATCTGCAGTGAAATCCTTTGATTTAAATGTTGAGGCATTATTTACTGTAACCTTTATATTTCTAGAGCTACCCTTTAAATCAACTGATGAGGCATTTAAAGCATCACATTGTATATCGTCTACTTTTGCACTTTTAATTGTTAATGATGAGGCATTATTAGATTCATATACTAGCTTATTACATGTAAGAGCATCAATTGTAACAGTTGATGCATTTTCTGCAAGCATTGTTACCTCATTGTTTGTTAATGTGCCCTCCTCAAATGTAGCGTCTACTGCATTATAGAAAAATACTGTTTCGAAGGTAAAGCCAGATAATTCAATAGTAACATCATAATCAGTTTTATATGTTACATTTTTCTCACCTGATATTATTAGCTTTTCACCCTCCTGCTTAAAGCTGATTTTATTTCCTATTGATTCCTGACGTGTAAGCTTAATATCAAGAGTATCAGATTTTTTAACTAAAACCTTAGGTCCCTTTGTTGTATAGCCTATTTTAACAGAAATATCTCTAACCTCTAATATTTTAGAATTAGTTGGATGATCAATAGTTGTTGTAACTAAATCACCAGTCTGATATCTATCACATGATGTAACCATAAATAATGTAAAGCACATTAATATTAAAAATAATATCTTTTTCATTTTATCTCACCTTTGTTAATAATCTAAAGCAATCCTTATATTTATCATTAACATAATCAATAATATTCTTTTCTGGCTCAATGATAAACATTGTAGGACCACTACCACTTAAATATATATTTGTTTTGTTCTTTAAATCATTATAGATATAATTAAAATCCTGATTTAGCTTTAATGCTGGAGTAGTTAAATCATTAAAAATATTTGATTTTAATTTATCTATATCGTTATCTATAACATTTTCGATAATCTCATTTATTCTTTTTAGCTTATTAGATCCATCATATTCATAGATGCTATAAACCTCTTTAGTAGATAAGCTAGATTGTGGCTTTATAAGCATTATATTAAATGACTTATATTTAGAATTAATAGGATTTACCTTTTCTCCTCTATTATCGCATAATGCAAATTTAGTTTCGATAAAGAAGGGAACATCACTACCTAATTCCTCTGCCATTGTTAATAGCTCATAGGTTGTTGCGATATCACCAAATAAGTGATTTAAGCCTCTTAATGTGGCCCCAGCATCACTTGAACCACCTGCAAGCCCAGCAGCGGATGGAATGTTCTTTATTAAATTAATTCTAACTCCACTATTAATATTGTATTTAGATATAAATAGCTTTGCTGCCTTAAGGATAATATTATCCTCAAATTCATTATTTAATAATTCTATTTTATCTGATTTTTCAAATGTTAATTCATCATATAAATCGATAGGAATCATTAAATTATTAACCTTATGATAACCATTTACTATATCCATTACCTCTAAGGCTAAATTTATTTTAGCGTATGCATATTCCTTAATCATCTAATCATCTCTTATCCACTATATAATCGCTTAGCTTTATATAATCATCTATAGATAGCTCTTCACCTCTAATAGATGGCTTATAATTATTATCCTCTAGCATTTTAGCTATAAATTCCTTAGGATATTTATCACCTAAATTATTAAGAAGAGTCTTTCTTCTTTGAGTAAATGCCAATCTTATTAGCTCAAAGAATAGCTTTTCATCCTTTGGATAGTATTTTCTTTCATCATATATATCTATTCTTAATACACTTGAATCTACATTAGGTGCAGGTATAAAGGCATTTCTATTTACCTCAAGCATAACCTTAGCACTACCTCTATATTCTATTGCCAAGGTGATAGCACCATAATCCTTAGTGCTTGGCTTACCAGCTAAACGGTGTGCTACCTCCTTTTGAAGTAATACTACATATCTTTTAATTCTTTCTACCTCTGTTAATAGCTTAGTAATAATAGGGGTAGTAATATAATATGGTAGATTAGCGACTAAATAGATTTTATTATAATTATATTTATCTAAATCCTTATTAACATCAACTGTTAATATATCCTTATTAATTATTTCATAATTATTAAATCTAGATAGATTATTATTTAATATCTCTATTAAATCATTATCTATTTCATATGCTAAAACAAAGCCTGCCTTTTCACAAAGTAGCTCTGTTAATCCACCTAAGCCTGGTCCTATTTCGATAACCAATGTATCCTTATCACATTCAGATATATCTCTTATTTTAGATAAAATAGATTCGTCCTTTAGGAAGTTTTGACCAAACTTCTTCTTGGCAGATAGCTTATTAGATTTTAATATTCTATTTATTTCTGTTTCTGTTCCGATTTTACCTGGCATAATAGCTCCTTTAATTCATCTAAGGATAATCCTATTTGATTTATTCTTTTTAAGAATGATTTATTATTAGGCTTACCTATATTTAATATATCACTAATTTTATCACGATATATTCTTGATTCATTTTCACCATTTAATCCTAAATCATATAAATCAGAATTAGTGATATTTCCTTTAGATACTACTTCCTTATTGTAAATAGGATCTAGTGCCTCCTTGATTAATTCCTTAGAGACATGCTCTATACCAACCTTCTTTTTATTACTGCTTATAGCATTTCTCTTATGAATAAATGCATTTTTAGCATTGGGTACTACCTTTAATACCTCATTCCTTATTCTCTCACCTGGAGAATCAGGATCAGTAAATATAATAATACCATGGGTTAATGAAAGCTTCTTGATATATTTTAATGTATCCTCACTAATCTCACTGCCATTTGTGATAACACAAAAGGCATCAGGGTATACACTTTTGATTTTTATTTCATCATGTAATCCCTCTACAACAATAACATCACTCATTTTAGTCCTCGAAATAATATATTCTTTCTATTTCCTTATAGCTTGAAGATGTTAATGATTTAATAATTGGTGAATATTGATCTAATGATTTAACATGACCATTAGGTAATAATACCTTAATATCATTAATATCTGTTTTCTTACTATGAGTATAGGCAACACCTGTAGATTTAACATGCTTATAATAATACTTCTTTAAATCGGGTGTATAGCTTTCCTCAATTCTTTTTATTTCCTCAGGGTCAGCATCATCATTTAAATCTATTACCTTAAATAGCTTTCTATTTAAGAAGGCATTACATAGCTTATTTAATATCTTATCCTTTGATTTAGTCATTTGCTTAATAAAACCATTTACATATGAATCATCCAAATCAATATAGGATACTATATCATCAGGATTTTCTATAACCTTTAAAAATGAGCTTATATTACTAATAAATGTATGCTTGTTCAAATATAAGTCCTTTATTCTTTGATATATAGCCTCTAATACACATTCATAGCTTCTAGCAGTTGGATGGTAATAAACCTGGAAATACATATGATATCTACTCATTAGATATGATTCTATTGAGTGAACACCAGATGCACGTACTAATAGCTTATTATCTACTATCTTCATACTTCTTAATATTCTGAAATAATCAATATGGCCGTAGGCAGCACCTGTCATATAGGCATCCCTTGATAAATAATCCATTCTATCTACATCTAATTGGCTAGATACTAATGATTCTATCAATGTAAATTTACCATCATGTGAAATAACACTTGATACATCAGATGCGAGTGTTGGTGAAATTGATAATATTTTATTAATTTCAGTTAATGGTGATAATATAAGCTTAATTGTCATATCCTCATGAGTTGCGCTCATAACGTTCTCAAAGGCGTGTGAAAATGGTCCATGACCTATATCGTGTAATAATGCAGAGATTAAAAATACCATTCTTTCGTATTCATTCATGCACTCTGTACCTTCAACATTTTGGATTACAAGGCTTGCCATATGATAGGCACCAAGTGAATGAGTAAATCTAGAATGCTCAGCTGTTTGGAATACCTGTCCTACTCCTGCAAGCTGTCTTATTCTTCTTAATCTTTGAAATTCCTTAGTATCGATTAAATCAGCGATTATCTTATAATCAACTGTAATATATCCATAAAGTGGATCTCTTAATACCTTTGTTCTTTCAAGCTTAGTATACATATTATCACCTATCTTCTTTTAGATTATACCAAAAATAAATAATGAACGATATAATTAATTTATCATTAATTATAAAAAGGAAGATAATTTCTTCCTTTTTATGCTAAATTATTCTCTTTTTTAAGAAATATGATTAAATCATCTAAAGCTAAAGGCTCCGAATAATAATATCCTTGAACACAATCAGGATTTAACGCTTCGAGTACTCTTGCGGCCTCCTCACTTTCAACACCTACACAAGTAGAAAGCTTATTTAATCGTTTAAATAGCTTAATAGTATTGTCAATAATAACATGTGTATTCTTGTTACCATAGTTTTTGGCAAATGTATTATCAAGCTTAATATTCTTATATGGAACCTTAACTAGGTTATCAACTGGCATAGAGCCTGTACCATAATTATCTAAAGCAAAGATGAAACCATGCTCCATCATTTGGACTATTGTATCAAATACATGCTGATTAAAGGTTGCAGATTCCCTTTCCTTAACTTCAAATATAATTCTATTTCTATCGACATTATATTTCTTCTCTAATCTTATTAAGTGAAGTAAAAATTCCTTAGCACATATTGTCTGTGTAGATAGGTTTATTGCTATAAATTCCAAACCATAATCCGATAGCTGATATGCATTATAGAATTGGAATACCTTCTCTACAATAATCATATCAATTTCAAATATTCTATTCTTCTTTTCTGCATAGTTTATAAAATTCTCTGCTTTAATTACACCAAGCTTAGAATCATATATTCTAGCTAATGCCTCTACAGCCCTATATTTCTTATCTACAAGCTTATATATTGGTTGATATTCAACCATTATTTCCTTCTTCTCAATAATTTTATCTAAAATATCATCGAGTCTCATGATAATATTGTGTTTATCATCAGTTTTAACATCCCTCATATTCATAAGCCTCTTATTGAATTCTATCGAATCAGAGAAATCAAATATAAATTCATTGAAATCATCAAAATCTTTAAAATCATATGGAAGCTTTGCACTACATAATACATAATCAGCATTAAATTCTAGTTTTTGGGCATAAACATTAACAATAGCCTCGTTTATTTTACTTGCAAGTAATGCAGCCTCATCATCATCAGCAGTAATTAAAGCAAATATGCCGCCGTCTAAATAATATGAATCATATTTTATTTCATTTAAGAATGCCTTACTTAAATAATTAGACATAATTTTAATTTTCTTTAGTGCAATATCATAATTGAATTTTTCATAAATAACTGAAGAATTCTTTATATAAAATAAAACTACTCCACCCTCGACATTACGTCTAAATATAGTATAGGTAGTTCGTTCAAAATTAATTTTATTCTTTAATCCGGTTTTAGGATCTACTATTAGCTGACTTCTTTCAACCGTAACTGATAATAATAAGAAAGCAACTGATGTAGATAATATTTCTATTAAAACATCAGGGTTAAAATATTGAATAACTAATGCAAGTATTGATAATGCATATACTGAAATTAATGAGAATATTTCAGAAAAATCGAATATCTTTCTATTAACTATTATCCATATGAAGCCAATTATTACATAGATAAATGATAATCCATAAAATACAAATATTAAATTGCCTCTATAATATACATTATTCGAATCAAAATAATAAATATAACCATTAAAGAAATTAGATATCAAGAATCCTATTGTGATTAAAAATGGCAATGAGAATAATATCGCATTTCTTTTCTTTCTTATTATATCCCTTGAGTTTGTCACTAAAACTATATAAAGAACATATAATATTGAAGCCATGTATTTTAATAAATAATATAAGAACATAAATATCTGCATGAAAATAGGTGATCCTACTAACATAGAACTACTTACAAAAATATCAAATACACATACTAGCAAGTATAGAATATTAATTCCAAGGAATACTAGTGATGAATATGCTCTATATAATTTTCTATATAAGACATAGAATATTGTTATTGAAAAAATAAACAATGCTGCTATATCAAAGTGAATAACCGATGCCGCTAAAAACATATTCACCAACCTCCTTTACTTACTCATTTTTTTCCTGAACAAAATCAATATAGCTTTCATAATTAAGTGGCTTAGAGAAATAATATCCCTGAATATAAGTAGCCCCATAATCAATAAAGCGATCTAGCTGTTCTTTTGTTTCTACTCCTTCTACAACTGTTTGCTTATCCAAATCCTTAACAATATTAAAAGAATAATCTAATAGTTTCTTAATGTTTGTATCCTCACTCTCATCTACTAACGATTTATCAATTTTTACAATTGATATTGGTAGGCTTGAGAATCTATGGATATTTGAATATCCTGTACCATAATCATCAAGTGAGAATTTAAAACCTAATTCAACAAGCTTATTTAAATTATTATTGATAATTTCCATCTCTGATGTATCAAATGATTCTGTAATTTCTAAATTAATGTTTTTAGGATCAACAGAATATCTATCCAATAATTCCTTAATTCTATCAACTAAGCCAAGGTCAACACATTCAGCCATAGATAGATTTATTTCAATATATTCTAAACCTAAAACTTGGAATATACTGCTAGATACGAATTTAAATACTTCCTCCATAACAAAGCTATCTATTTCGCTAATTCTTCCTGTTTTCTCTGCATATGGAATAAAAGATGCTGGAGATATAAAACCATATTTCTTAGAATTTAATCTAACTAGGGCCTCTGCAGTTTTAAATTTTTTATTTCTAATGGAATATATAGGTTGATAATAAACTACAAATTCATTTTCCTTTAAACCTGTATCAATTATTTGTTCTAGATGATTAGCAATAACTAAATTCTTATCACCCTTAACATCATGATATACTGTAAAAACACGATTAAATGTAATTGCTTGTCGATAATTATTTACAAAATTAATTACCTCATCAGCACTATCAAAATCATTAGGAAGCTCTATTAAGCATCTTTCTATCACTGGAATAAAATCTATTCTGATTTCATTAGCTACTATTGAATCACGGAAGTCATCGCTATCTGCAAATTTAATACTTTCCCCACTCATAATAGATGCATAATATCCATCATTTAATGAAAAAAGCTCATCCTTCATCTTAGACTTTTTCCTTGTTTCATTTAATGTTTGTGTAACAAGCATATTAAATTCATATACTTCATTAGAACTATATTCTTTCAATAATTCAGGATAGTTAGTAGTTTTAATTAATAATAAGTATTTATTTTCTTTATTTATATATACTTTTCTAACTCGTTTTACAAATTCTGAAATATTATATAATTTTGTTTTTTCATCAACTAAATCCTCAGAAGACTCTAATACTGTTTGAACTAATATTATACACATTGATATCATAAAGGATAATACTAGTAATTTATCAACCATTATTTCTGTGATTACACCTACAGCAACAAGTGGTAATATTAATGACATACCTATAGTCTGTTTTTTCTCAAATACAGATTTAAATCTAATCATAAATACTATAGTTAAGACTAAATATACTAGGGTTAATGAAAAAGTAACTAGTAATAAAGTAAAGTTTAATCTAAGATAAAATCTACCATTTGTTAGTACAAATTTTAAGAGTGTATCAGTAAAAAAGTTCATTACTGTTATAACAAACATAGCTAATGCAGGAAGCATCAACAATATTAACATTAGCTTTTTCTTTTTCAAATAAGCTAGTCCACAGGAAATATCAATAATATAGGAGAAAAAGCTAAAAGTTAATATAAATAACACTAATAAATATAAAGTTTGAATAATATTAACGAGTAATATTAAATTAGCATCATAATTATGGGCCGAAACAATACCGTTAATAATATTTGCTCTAAAAATATCTAGTGTTGTTGCAACAATAGATAATATAATAACAATGGTGAATATTTTGCCTCTTCTTAATGAAACAAGTCTACCAATATACATATAAATAAGCATAATAGCCATAATCATTATTGCGACATAATCAAAATTGATTATAAATTTAAAACCAGTCAAATCAATGTTAATCATATTTGGCCCTCCTTTCTCCTATATTAACTTATTTAAATCGAATGTTATAAATAAATTATAATATAATTTAGTATTTTTAGCAAGAAAAAATAACCCTTATTCATATAGTCATAGACTTATTTTAATGTTTATAACTAACTTAAGATATTTTTTTATTATCTATTATTTTACATTTATTTAATTATTTATTTTTTATATTAATATGTGATATAATCGAATAAAGAAGGTGATTCGATGAATAAAAGACAACGTATTTCTGGTATACGTATTTCGTATATTTTTTTACCTACGATTATTATCATCGGTATCATCCATATACTAATTATTATTTGTACAGTATTCATTGATTCGAACACCAAAAAGCTATCTGATGAATCACAAAAAACAACAAATTGTATTGATGATATAACAGTAATGCTATCATATACATCAAAATTATCAGATACTATAGGAACGTTTATTTATACTCCAATAATTCCTGCAGGACCAAATCAAGGACAATTAAATACTGGCCCATTAAATGCTTATTATAGCGAAATAGCAAATACAGATAAAGGCCCTAATGCCTTTACAGCTAAGATAAGAACATATCATTTAGCCTATAAAGAGCAGGTATTAATTGATGATAGTATCAATTGCTTAAAAAGACTTATAGAATACCAAAATCATGCAATGCGCTTAATTAGCGATAAGGTAGCTCTACCAGAAAATGTACTTGCTAGAATAGGTGAATATGAATTAACAGATGCTGAAAAGGCCTATACCCTAGAGGAAGCTAAAACAGCAGCCTTAAATATTCTATTCAGTCAAGAATATTCACTTGAAAATAGAGATTTTGTATCTAAGATTGATGAAGCACAAAAATTAATAGTTCAATCATCAAGTGAGGTTCAACAAAGCTATAACGATAAGATATCCGTACAAAAGATTTTGTTATGGGTATTTATATCATCAATTCTTGCAGTAACAGTATTGTTTATTGTTCTACTTCTATATCTACTTGTTATACCTCTAATTAAAACTGCTAGAAAGATATATGCAAATGAGCGTTTAGGAGAAAACAATACATTATATGAAACAAACCTACTTGCTAAAGCATATAATTCACTACTAGATAGACATATAGAATTTGAGGTAGAGCTAAGAAAGGTTGCGGAGCGTGATTCATTAACTGGATTACCTAATAGATATTCCTATAATGAATTCCTTAAAAGGCCAGCACCACCAAACACAAGCTGCTGTGCATTCCTATTCGATATTAACAGATTAAAGTATACAAATGATACATTCGGACATTCTGCAGGAGATGTATTAATAAAAAAAGCATCCCTTGCCATAATAGAATGCTTCCAGGATAGAGATAACTGCTATAGAATCGGTGGAGATGAATTCGTAGCAATTATAAACAACATCGAAAGAAAGGAAATCGATGAATACGTTGCAGATTTCCATGCTGCCGAAGAGAAATATGATGTCAGTGTTGCAATGGGCTTTGCCTATACAACAAATGTAGCAAAGCAGGGCTATGAAAAGCTAATTTCAGAAGCCGACACATTAATGTATGAAAATAAAAGAGGAGCTAGAGGAGAAAAATAATTCTTCTTCTAGCTCCTTTTATCATGCATTTATAATCTCTAGGATTTTATCTAAATTACAGAAATCAGTATATTCTAATGGATAATCAACTGGAGCTCCACCTTCAATTTCTATAACTGTGTATGTTTTTTCATTTTCAATACCAGCAACCATTCTAGTTCTATTGGATAAATTAAGCATTGTACCATCAGTTAATACATATGCAGTTACAGAACACATTCCTCCGCCTGATCTTTTACCAATAGTCTTTACTGAACCAGAGTATTTAGCAAAGCATGAAAATGCGTTAGCTGCACTAAATGTACCTTCGGATTCTAATATGTAATAATTAAAATCAAATGTTTCATCACCATAATTACCATCAAGATTTGTATCACCAACAAGAGTACATAATTCAATTGCATCTTCGCTTATCTTTTGACCAATTATTGGCTTTTTACAAATAAATGTTAATAGCTTATGCATGGCAGCAACATATCCACCACCATTAGCACTAACATCGAATACTACATTAGTTACCTCAGGGTGACTATTTTTTGTTTCAGATAATGCTTTATATACTAAGGCTGCTGTGT
>JAEELU010000113.1 GCA_016282815.1 Acholeplasmatales bacterium | reverse complement strand
GACCACATTTTTCCACTGAGTAAATTATAAAGCAGTTTCTACCCTTTTTCTTTCCACGATATAATGCTTTATCAGCCTTTCTAAATAACACCTCGTAGCTATCTCCGTCCTTAGGGTATGAAGAACAACCAACAGTAGCAGTGATCTCAGCCTGCTTAACATTATTCTTTGATAATTCTGTTATAGAATCTCTTATAGTTTTACATGCGAGGTGAACATCATCATAATTGTTATCAACATAATATAAAACTAGGAATTCATCTCCACCAATACGAGATATGAATCCATTATCTCCAATTACTGAATTAACAGCCGCTGCAGTTTCGACTAATACAATATCTCCAAACATATGACCATATGAATCATTAAATAGCTTGAAGTTATCAATATCTAGTATCATCAAGCTGAATTGACGTTTGCTATCAATAGCTTCCTTGATTTTTTCGACAATAAAGCTTTTTGAATAAGCTCTAGTAAGAGGATCTAGCTCCTCGTTATGTGAATCATCTACGATAGTAGCGGTAAATAATACATTATCGTTTGAATATCTATAGCCTTTATATGTAACCCTAACAGGTGCACCATTATCAGCAATGTATTCTACAGGTAGCTCAAATGGGGCGTTAGCTGGATTAAGGTTATTCAAAAATCTAACAAACTTTTCCTTTGATGATGGTATTATTTTAAGCGTAGATAAAAATAGATCGGCAAAATCAGAATAATCTAGATCCTTACCTAATGTCCTATCCCTTCTAGTGACGAATTCTATTTTTTTCTTCGATAAATTCACATCGTAAACAATATTATCATATAAATATAACAGCTCATCTATTGGGAAGTCCTTATCCATTTTATCACCACGCTATCTACTTATAAATCAAATACACATATATATCAATTATAACAATAATTTATATATTAGTCAAATTCACTTTGGTGCTATAAATATTGTATTTTCATTGTAATAATGATATATTATTAAGCGTTATGGAGTGTGGTAACATGGATAAGTTTGAATTATATAAAAAATATAGTAAGGAAATATTTTTAATTGATTCTCCTTCAGGATATTTACATTTAATAAACAAAAGAATTAGTGAGCTATTAGCTGATATTGGCTTAAAGGCAAATATAACTAATAAAGGTACTATTGAATTATTTATAAAAGGTAAAAAGAGTGATAAGAAAATAGGAGTTTGTGCTCACGTTGATACATTAGGCTTAATGGTAAGATCTATTAATTCTGATGGTACATTAAATGTTACAAATATCGGTGGACCATTAATTCCAACATTAGATGGTGAATATTGTAGAGTTAGAACAAGAGATGATAAGGTTTATACAGGTACTATACTTGCTAAATCATCATCTATTCATGTTTTCCCAGATAGTAAAACACAACCAAGAGATATAAATAACATAATCATTAGATTAGATGAAATAGTAAAAACTAAGGATGATGTATTAAAGCTTGGTATCAATAATGGTGATTATGTATGTTACGACACAAAGCTTGAGTTTACTGAATCTGGCTTTATGAAGTCAAGATTTATTGATGATAAGGGCTCTGTTTCATTACTTATGACTATGCTTGATGTTATGAAGAAGAATAATGAAATGCCTGAATATGATACATGTATTTATTTTACTAATTATGAAGAGGTAGGTACTGGTGCTGCAGCATTAAAGGATTTAGATGAAATACTTGCAGTAGACATGGGCTGTGTTGGTTTAGATTTAGATGGTAATGAAATGAATGTTAGCATTTGTGCTAAGGATTCCTCTGGACCATATAATTATGAATTTACAACTAGATTAATTAATTTAGCTAAGGATAATAAGCTAGATTATGTAGTTGATATTTTCCCTTTCTATGGATCAGATGCGGATGCTGCATTAAGATCTGGACTTGATGCTAAGGCTGCACTTATTGGACCTGGTGTTGCTTCAAGCCATGGAATGGAAAGAACACATAAGAATGGTATTTTAAATACAATAAGCTTAGTTGAGCTGTATTTATTTGGCAAAATGCTAAAGTAGGAGTGACGATAATGTACGACGTAATAGTAGTAGGAGGAGGACATGCAGGCTGTGAGGCAGCAATAGCCCCTTCTAGAATGGGTCTTAAGACTATTCTTATTACTGGAAATTTGAATATGGTAGGCTCAATGCCATGTAATCCATCTATTGGTGGACCAGCAAAGGGTGTTGTCGTAAGAGAAATTGATGCTCTTGGTGGCTACATGGGAAAGAATGCTGATATTTGCCAAATCCAAACTAAGATGCTAAATAGATCTAAGGGACCTGCAGTATGGGCATTAAGATTCCAAATTGATAAACTAAGATATTGTAAGGAAATGCTTAAGCACCTTAAGGAGGTAGAAAATCTTACCCTTAAGGAGGCTATAGTAGAATCCTTAATTACAGATGGTAAAAAAGCTACTGGTGTTAAGCTTGAAAATGGTGAAATCATTGAGGGTAAAACAGTTATTTTAACGACTGGTACATATCTATCAAGTAGAATATTAAGAGGTCATAATACTAAGGTTGAGGGACCAGATGGACAAAAGACATCTTTTGGATTGAGTAAATCTCTTAGAGATTTAGGATTTACTATTCAAAGATTAAAAACAGGTACTCCACCTAGAATTAAGGCATCTACAATAGATTTCAGCCAAACATCTATTGAATATGGTGATGAGAAGCTATGGAGATATAGCTTTGATAAGGGCTATGATTCTGTATTAAACGTAAAAAAGGAATGCTATTTAACATATACAAATAAGGAAATTCATGAGCTAATTATGGCTAACCTTGATAAGAGCGCAATGTATGGTGGAGTTGTTGAGGGTATAGGCCCAAGATATTGTCCATCTATTGAGGATAAGGTGGTTAGATTTAGTGATAAGGAAAGACATCAAATATTCTATGAGCCAGAATCACTTGAGCTAGATCAGGAATATATTCAGGGCTTTTCAACATCTATGCCTGAGGATGTACAGGATAAGATGATTAGATTACTTCCAGGCTTAAAGGATTGTGAGGTAATTAGATATGCCTACGCAATTGAATATGATGCTATAGATCCACTTGAATTGTGGCCAAGCCTTGAAACAAAGGTGGTAGAGAATTTATTTACTGCTGGTCAAATCAATGGTACATCAGGATATGAAGAGGCTGCTGGTCAAGGATTAATAGCTGGTATTAATGCTGGATTAAAAATTTTAGGTAAAAAGCCACTTGTATTTGGTAGAGATGAAGCATATATCGGTGTTATGATAGATGACCTAGTAACTAAGGGTACTAAGGAGCCATATAGATTATTAACATCTAGAGCCGAGCATAGATTGTTATTAAGACACGATAATGCTGATTTAAGATTAAGAGAATATGGTCATTATGCTGGAACTATTACTGATGAGCAATATGAACGCTTCAATAGAAAGAAAAAGGCTATTGAACAATTAAAGAATGACTATAACATTATTAAGATAAAGCTTAATGTTATTAATTCATTCCTAGAAGAGGATAAGGTTAATGAATCTATGCCTTTATCTCAGCTAATCAAAAGACCAAATATCAATACTGATTTAATATTAAAGATGCTAGAGGTATCTAATATTAAAATAGATATAGATTATGATGATGAATATGAGATATATGAAGCTGTTGAAATAGATTTAAAATATGAAGGCTATATTAGAAAGGCTTTAGTTCAAGCTGAAAGAATGAGAAAATATGATTCTAAGGAAATACCTTCAAATATCAATTATGATGATGTTGATAATATTGCCCTAGAAGCAAGAGAAAAGCTTAAGAAGGTAATGCCTAGAACAATAGGACAGGCATCAAGAATATCAGGAGTTAATCCTGCAGATATTTCAGTACTTGTAGTATATATTGAAAGATTAAGGAGAGAATAAAAATGGATTTTAAGGAATTAGTAAAAAAACTTAATATTGATCTTTCTTTAGATATGCTTAATAAATATGAGGATTATTATTCAAAGCTAATTGAGGTTAACGAATATATGAACTTAACCACAATTACTGAGCATGATGAGGTTTATATTAAGCATTTTTATGATTCCTTAACATTAAATCTCGCAATTAAGTATTTAAAGAATATTACTCTATGTGATGTAGGAGCAGGCGCAGGCTTTCCATCTGTACCCTTAGCCATATCTAGAAATGATATTGATGTTACTATAATTGATTCATTAAATAAAAGAATTAATTTTTTAAATGAGCTTATATCATATATAAATATAGATAATGTTAAAGCACTACATTATAGAGCAGAGGATTATGCAAAAGTAAAAAGAGAATCATTTGATGTTGTTACAGCAAGAGCAGTAGCAAGATTAAATATGCTTGCTGAGCTTTGTATGCCTTTAGTTAGGGTCGGTGGACTTTTTGTTGCTATGAAATCAGATAACAAGGATGAAATCGAGGAAGGCAAAATAGCAATTAATAAGCTTGGTGGAGAAATTATAGATATTATTAATTTAGATTTACCATTTGATATGGGAAAAAGATCCATCGTTATTGCTAAAAAGGTAAAAGCAACAGATAAGAAATATCCAAGAAGCTTTGCTAAAATAAAGGAGAAGCCATTATGAGCTATGAATTAAACCAAATTGTTACTACAAAAAAGCCACATGTTTGTGGTTCTAAGGACTGGAAGGTAATTAGAACAGGCGCTGATATAAAACTTGAATGTCAGGGCTGTAAAAGAGTAATTATGCTAGCAAGCTTTGAGCTAGATAAGAGGATTAAGAAATAGCAAGTAATTAGGGGACCATTTTAGGTTCCTTATTTATTTAATATATAAATAATGCCCTTAATACCTGACTTATTTAAATTTTATAAATTTTAAAAAATATTTGTTGACAAGGTTTATTAATGTGGTATAATGAAAAAGCACTGTGACCTAAAAAGTCATAAAAATGGTTGGGTAGCGAAGAGGCTAAACGCGGCAGACTGTAAATCTGCTCCCTGAGGGTTCGGCGGTTCGAAACCGTCCCCAACCACCACTCTATTTTAATAGAGATTAATCTTTGAAAACTATATATGACGAACGAACAATAAACGCAATTCTAGGTTAAAGAAGAGCAAAAGGAAATAAAAAACAAAAACAAAAAATAAATTTTTTGGAGAGTTTGATCCTGGCTCAGGATTAACG
>JAEELU010000112.1 GCA_016282815.1 Acholeplasmatales bacterium | reverse complement strand
GTAAGAATAGTCTTCATTCTAGCAATTGTTCTTTTGATTTCATTCATACGAGCAGGCTTTTCAATATTTCCTAGAGCAGCTTGGAACTTAAGGTTGAATAATTCTTCCTTTAAATCTGCAATTTTAGCATTAATTTGCTCAACAGACATTTTACGAATGTCTTTATTCAAATCTTTTGTTTTCATTATTGCTCGTCACCTACTTTTGTAATAATCTTTGTTGAACAAGGTAACTTATGAGATGCTAAACGTAATGCTTCACGTGCAATATCATCTGCTACACCTGCAACTTCAAATAAAATTACGCCTTTTTTAACAACGGCAACCCAAACTTCTGGAGAACCCTTACCAGAACCCATACGTACTGCTAAAGGCTTTTTAGTCTTACTTAAGTGTGGGAATACTTTAATCCATACTTGACCTTGACGGTTCATTTTACGTGTGATAGCAACACGGGCAGCTTCAAGTTGATTAGTAGTTAACCAACAACCTTCAGTTGCAACGATGCCATAATCACCGAATGCTAATTCTGTACCGCCCTTTGCCTTACCATGGAAATATACTCTATGTGGACGACGATACTTTGTTCTTTTAGGCATTAACATAATTAATTACCTCCCTTAGTGCTTTCTTGAGCTTCAGCTGCGTTAGTAGCTGGCTTAGCAGCTCTAGGCTTCTTTACATTTGGCTTTCTAACTTGTCTCTTATCTTCAGTATCTCTTGGCTTAATTCCGAATACTTCACCCTTATAGATCCATACCTTGATACCAAGCTTACCATAAGTTGTGTTAGCTTCTGCTACAGCGTAATCAACATCTGCACGAAGTGTTTGTAGAGGAACTTGACCCTCATTATAACCTTCGCTTCTTGCCATTTCTGCTCCGCCTAAACGACCAGAAATTAATGTCTTAGCACCCTTAGCACCAGCCTTAAGAGCTCTTTGAATAGCAACCTTTTGTACTCTACGGAAAGATGCTCTTGCTTCTAATTGATCAGCAATTGACTTAGCAACTAATGTAGCATCTAATTCAGCTCTCTTGATTTCTACGATATTTAAAATAATATCTTTCTTTGTCATATATTGTAGTTGCTTAACTACATTATTCTTTGTTTCAGCTTCATGACCGATAACGATACCTGGCTTAGCTGTGTATAAAGTAATTTTAATACGATCCTTATTCTTAGAACCTTTTAAACGCTCGATAATAACACGAGAAACTTGTGCTTTAGCGTATACTTTTTCAATATAGTTTCTGATCTTTAAATCTTCATGTAATAAATCAGCTACTTCATTCTTTCCAGCATACCAAGCAGCATCCCAATCACGGTTAATACCAACTCTTAAACCAACTGGACTTACCTTTTGACCCATGTTATTTAGCCTCTCTTTCTGATACTACAACAGTAATGTTGCATGATCTTTTTAAAATTACATCACCACGGCCCTTAGCACGAGGTAACATTCTCTTCATTCTGATACCATCTGTTACATAACAAGATGATACATATAGATTATTAACATCCATATTATTATTATGTTCTGCGTTTGCTACTGCAGAATTTAAAACTTTTAAAACAACTTCACAAGCCTGCTTATTTGTGAATTTTAAGATAGCCTTTGCTTCAGCTACATCCTTGTTACGGATTAAATCAACAACAAGACGAGCCTTGCGTGGAGTTATTCTAACTGTTTTTGCAATTGCTTTTGCTTCCATTATTTTTCTCCTTTACTATCCTAATTATGATCTCTTATCTGCATCTGCTGCAGTATGTCCTTTAAATGTTCTTGTTGGAGCGAATTCTCCAAGTTTATGTCCTACCATATCTTCTGTAATATAAACTGGAACATGCTCACGACCATTATATACAGCTATAGTTAAACCTACAAATGCAGGGAAAATAGTTGATCTACGAGACCAAGTTTGAATAACTTTCTTATCTCCGTTACCCTTTTGAGCTTCAACTTTCTTCATTAAGCTTTCATCGCAAAAAGGTCCTTTTTTAATTGAACGAGCCATATTATTCCTCCTTACTCCTACTTATCATTTCTTCTACGAACTATTAGTTTGTTAGAAGCTTTCTTATGCTTACGAGTCTTTAAACCAAGTGCTGGCTTACCCCAAGGAGTCATTGGAGAAGGACGACCAACTGGACACTTACCTTCACCACCACCATGAGGGTGATCACAAGGGTTCATAACTGAACCACGTACTTCTGGACGTAAGCCCATATGACGAGCTCTACCAGCTTTACCAATTCTTACTAATTCGTGAGATTCGTTACCAACTTCACCGATTGTAGCCTTACAAGTAGCTAAAACCTTTCTAACCTCACCAGATCCTAAACGGATTAATACATATCTACCTTCACGTCCTAGGATTTGAGCAGAAACACCAGCACTACGTGCTAATTGTCCACCCTTACCAGGATGTAATTCGATATTGTGGATTAATGAACCAACTGGAATATTTACAATTGGTAATGCATTTCCTGGTTTAATATCTGCATCAGCACCAGAAACAACCTTTGTTCCAACAGTTAAACCCTTTGGAGCAAGAATATATCTCTTTTCACCATCTGCATATACTAATAATGCAATGTTTGCACTTCTATTTGGATCATATTCAATTGACTTAACAACTGCAGGAATACCATCCTTGTTTCTCTTGAAGTCAATGATTCTATATTTTTGTTTAACGCCACCGCCTTGATGACGAACAGTAATACGTCCTGTATTATTACGACCAGCCTTT
>JAEELU010000111.1 GCA_016282815.1 Acholeplasmatales bacterium | reverse complement strand
TCATTGAAACTACTGATTCAGACATTTTTTTAATTCCTCCATTTTATTTTTGTTTTTGTCCTCTGCTTTCATCAACGACTGCCTCCAACAAAACTTTGCACACGACGGCAATCTCAAAAAGCATGTGTATTTTTGTGCCTTAAACATATTATCATACTTTTTTTCAATTATCAATATATTTTTAAAATTAATAAAAATAAAATGACCCATAGGGTCATAGTATTTAATCTAGTATTCTATATAGGAAATATGGCACCTGCTCAAGCCAGCTAGGCCAATCATGTGGCTTATCATATCCCCAATAATCAAATAATGCAGGTACTCCAAGACGTTTGAAGCCAAAATCAAGCTCTCTTGTATCATTAAGAGAATCTCCTTCCCAACTTCCCTGTCCTACACATACACATATTCTACATTTCTTATACATCTCAACATAAGGATGCTCATATGCCATGCATCTTAATGAATCGATTGGTGAATTTAGGAATGTTAAATCATCAGCGTAATCCTTGATGAAGAATCCTGAATGATATACACCTGATAATGCTAATACAGTATCAAATATATCTGGTCTTCTAAGTAAGAAATTAACTGCATGATAGGCACCCATTGATACACCAAATGTCATTATACCTGAATTATCATTACAGCCGTTTATTTCATAAACTCTGTTTACAAATTCATCAACTATATAATTATAATATGCCTCCTGATGTAGCATTCTATCTCTAGGATTCATCCATGTTGCACTCCATGATTCTCTATCGATATCATCAACACAGAATACCTGGATTTTACCTTCTTCAATGTACCATTTCATTGATTCGATAATTCCGTGGTCCTCATAGCTATAGAATCTACCATTTTGATCTGGAAATGCTATACAAGGCTTACCAGCATGGCCGTAAACCTTAAATTCCATGTTTCTATTTAGGATATTACTAAATTCCTTATAGTACTCTACCTTCATTATTTAACTTCTCCTTTATGCTTCTTTTCGCCTGTAATTGTAACAGTCATATCATCCTCAACACTTTCAGTAATAAAAGCATTTGAGCCAATTGTAGCGTTCTTACCAATTATAGTATTTCCACCGAATATTGAAGCACCAGAGTAGATAGTAACATTATCCATGATAGTTGGATGTCTCTTTACTCCACTTAAATCATGTCCCTTTCTTAATGATAAGGCACCAAGTGTAACGCCCTGATATACCTTAACATGCTTACCGATAATACAAGTTTCACCAATTACGATACCTGTACCATGGTCAATAAAGAAATATGAATCGATTTGAGCTCCTGGGTGAATATCAATACCAGTTTTACTATGTGCAAATTCAGTTAAAATTCTAGGTAATGAAGGAACCTTTAGCTCATATAATACGTGAGCAATTCTATATGTGAATATTGCAGTTAAGCCAGGATAGCATAGAATAATCTCACTTCTTGACTTACATGCAGGGTCACCTTCAAATATAGCCTCAATATCTGTTTCGATTATTTCACTAACCTTAGGCATAGAATCTAAGAATTCACATACAATTTTATCTACATCAAGATTTGTCTTTTCAAGTCTTTCTACAGCTCTTAAAAGCTTATGTAGATAAAATTTAGTACCCTCTACCTTTTCATTTAAATAATCACTTAAATTATCTATAGATTCAACGTATCCTGGGAATAATAATCCCTTAACGTTCATTAAAAAGAATTTAATATCGTTATGCTCAATTGTTACACCTACTGCATTATGTACACAACGCTCGCCTAACCACTTTTCTAATAATTCACTCATAATTAAATACCACCATTCAATTTATTATACCAAATTTAATTTCTATTTTATACTTATTAATGAAATTTTCAACACAAATAAATATTTTTAATAATTTTATAATTATTATAGAATTAGATATCTCATTTGTGATAAAATATCACCGTTGAATATTTATAGTAAGGAGATAATCATGAAGGAAATTGATGTTAATCTAATTACAAGTGAAGTTTCAAGATTATGTATTGAGGCTGCAACATACATAGAAAATGATGTGTTCTCAATCATTAAAAAGGCTAAGGATAATGAAAAAGGCTTGGCTAAGGAGATTTTGGAACAAATAATAGAAAATGATGAAATTGCTAAATGTGAAAACATTCCAATGTGTCAGGATACAGGTATAACTGTAGTATTTGTTGAAATTGGAAATGATGTTCATATTAATGGTGATTTATATGAGGCTATCAATAAGGGTGTTAGTGATGGCTACACTAAAGGCTATTTAAGAAAGAGTGTAGTTAAATCACCTCTTAATAGAGTAAACACTAAGGATAATACTCCTGCTATCGTACATATTAAGTATACAGTTGGTGATAAATTAAAAATCACAATCTGTCCAAAGGGTGCTGGATCTGAGAACATGAGTAAGGTTAAGATGCTTAATCCATCAGATGGTATTAAGGGTATTAAGGATTTCGTTAAGGAAACAATAACTTTAGCTGGTGGTAGAGCATGTCCTCCTCTTGTAGTTGGTGTTGGAATTGGTGGAGACATTGAAAAATGTGCACTAATTGCTAAGGAAGCCTTATTAAGACCAATAGATGATGAATCAAGTGATTTAGATGCTAATAAGCTTGAGAAGGAATTGTTTAAGGAAATAAATGAATTAAATATAGGACCTATGGGACTCGGTGGTAATACTACTGCTTTAGCAGTAAAGGTTAATCTATATCCTTGTCATATCGCTTCACTTCCTGTTTGCTGTAACATTCAATGCCATGCATCAAGACATAAGGTGGTGATTCTATGAGACTAAATTTACCAGAGGATTTAAATAAGCTTAATCAAATTAAAGCAGGTGATGTCATAGAATTATATGGTGTTATCTATACAGCTAGAGATGCAGCTCATATGAGAATGGAGGAAATGCTAAATAATAATGAAAAGCTTCCTGTTGATTTTAAGGATGCCTTCATCTATTATGCAGGACCTACTCCTACTAAGCCTGGTCATGCAGTTGGTTCAATCGGACCTACTACTTCATCAAGAATGGATAAATTTGCCTATATGATGCCTAAATTAAATGCTAAGGCAACAATTGGTAAGGGACCTCGTTCAAATGAATGTACTGAAGAATATATAAAGAATAAAACATTATATTTTATTACAACTGGTGGATGTGGTGCACTTCTATCTAAATCCGTAACTAAGGCTGAAGAAATTGCCTTCTTCGATTTAGGACCTGAATCAATCAAAAGATTAGAGGTTAATGGATTTAAGATGATCTGTGCAATTGATTATGAAGGAAATAATATTTTTAGGAGATAATAATTATGAATCTTAAGGAAGAATCACTAAAGCTACATAGTGAAAATAAAGGAAAATTAGAAATTAAATCAAAGGTTAAAATTGAAAATCAAAATGATTTATCACTAGCATACACTCCAGGTGTTGCATATGCATGTAAGGAAATAGAGGCTAATCCTATTGATGCTTATAAATATACATCTAAATGTAATATGGTTGCCGTAATTACAGATGGTTCTGCAGTATTGGGCTTAGGAAATATTGGTCCATACGCTGCTATTCCAGTAATGGAGGGTAAATCAATATTACTTAAAGAACTTGCAGGTGTTGATTCAATTCCTATCTGCTTAAAGACACAGGATGTTGAAGAAATAATTAAAACTGTTAAATATCTAGAGCCAACATTAGGTGCTATTAACCTAGAGGATATCTCAGCTCCTAGATGTGTAACAATCGAGCGTAGGTTAATCGAGGAAATGGATATTCCAGTATTCCACGATGATCAGCATGGTACTTCTATTATTGTTAGTGCCGCATTCATTAATGTAGCAAGATTAACAAAGAGAAAGCTATCTGATATGACAGTTGTTATGTCTGGTACAGGTGCTGCAGGTTCTATGATTGCTAAAATGCTTAAGAAAATTGGAATCGGTAAAATCTATGCATTTGATATCACAGGTGTAATAGATAAGAAAAAATATGATTCATATAATTTCCTAATTAAGGAATTATTAGATGAGGGTGTTTATGATACTCCAACATCACATGATGGTACATTAAAATCAATTATGGCTGGTGCTGATGCATTCATCGGTGTATCCGCTCCTAACCTAGTAAATCAGGATATGGTTAAATCAATGAATAAAAATCCAATTGTATTCGCTATGGCAAATCCAGTTCCTGAAATTGCATACGAGGATGCTAAAGCTGCTGGTGCTTATATCGTTGGTTCAGGACGTAGTGATTATCCAAATCAAATTAATAACGTACTTGCCTTCCCTGGCTTATTTAAAGGTGCTTTAGCAGTACGTGCAAGAAAGATAAATGAAGAAATGAAGCTTGCTGCAGCTAATGCTATAGCTTATATAATTAAGGATGATGAATTAACTCCTGATTATATTGTTCCAAGCGCATTTGATAAGCGTGTAGTTGAGGCAGTTTCTAAGGCAGTTGCTGATGCTGCAATATCTACTGGTGTAGCTAGAATAACAAAGTAATAATAAAAAGGTCTTACTTAGTAAAAATTTAATTTACTAGGCAAGACCTTTTAATTTTTTATATTTACTTCCACTTAATTTCAACTACTACATTATGGTTAGGCATAATAAATGTACATTCTTTATCCATTGATAATAGCTCTCCATCAATATAGAAGCCATTAAATGTCTTAGAGCCCTCAACTGCAGTTAATTTTACGGTTTCTCCTTCTCTATATTTTTTTGGATAACGAGAGACTGAGCCATAGCTATTAGCAAAAGACTTGAAGGTTACCCCATATCCATCAGAAGGTTGGAACATTACATCTACTGTTCTCGTTTCACCTTCTTTAAATTTATCCTTAGATGACCACATATCTATATCAAACATTACTCTTAGACTACTATTATATAATTTTCCAGCTTGGAAGAATCCATATATTTCACCATTATCTATAGGATCAAATTCCAATAGAATCTCATAATATACAGTAGTTGTTGAGGACATCTTTGCTACAATATTTTCTGCATATTTAGAATTACTAGCATTTAGCTTAGCAAACATAAAATTATATTCTGCGAATGATTCTCCCTTTGATCTAGAGAATTCTACACCATATTTTGTTATCTTATAGGCATTTTGTCTATCCTTAATTCTAGAGCCAGCAACATCATATATTCCACATAGAACATATCCATTCTTTTGAACTGCCTCCATTACTACAGTTCTATCGAATTCTGCCTGTCCATTAGTAATTACCTCATTAGTATCCTTATAATAAATTTTTACATAGCTATTATCATTTAGGTTATTCTTACTTCTTAATTCATAGGTTCTAGGAACTATAGAGGTTGTCTCACTAGTTTTTTGAGCATCAAGAGTTTTAATATGGTTTGTTATAGCAATTATTGCGTATGTTATTCCACCAATTATACCTATCGCTACAACAAATACTAATAATGCCTTAATTATTGTTCCAAGCTTAGAGCTCCTATAGCTTCCTGAATAATGGCTACTACTTGAGCTACTACTAGATGATGAGCTACTTGAGGAGCTTGATGATGTGTTAGAATTTGAAGTGCTAGAATCATCTTCCTCTGGTTCATAATCATCATCAACTGATTCAGTTTCACTTTCATTTTCACCATTCATAATTGAATTATATAGCTGATAAAAATCAAAATATCCAAGCTCATCCAAAGAATTAGACCAATAAACAGAATTAGTAATGCACACCTTTGGTCCATAGCCAGCATCAACCAGTGTACAATCATAACTACTTTCATTCTCCGTCTTTAATCTAACACAAAAATCAGCATTCTCTGGATCATTAACAAACTGAACTGGTACTGAATTATTTACATATACTTGTCCATCATATATAACTGCAATAAACGAAGGCTTATAATAAGACATGTTATCACCACCCATCGAAATTTCTGTTATCTATTCTAACACATAAAATAAAAGAGTTCAAATTACTGAACTCCATTTATCGATTTCAACTATTTATTAATCCTCATCATAGAATTTAACAATATCAGAATAGATTTTTTCTACTCCATCCTCAGCCAAAATCTCATGCTTCATATGAGGATATTCTCTATATGATAATCTAGTGAATCCATCCATAATTAAATGCTTTAGGGAATCCTTAACACCCTTAGTACCACCAGTTGTTCTATCATCCTCACCTGATATACTCATAATCTTTAAATTACCATTAACTGAATTCTTTCTATTATGCTTATGAAGCCTATGAGTCATAGAGAATAGAATATAATTTGAATAATTTGTGAATTTATATCCACAAAGTGGATCCTCCATATAATTCTTTACATTCTCCTCATTATAAGATAGCCATGATACATCCTCTGATGCGCTATTATTATTTGAGAATCTAAATAATAGCTTAGAGTATTTATATTTACCCTTTCCACTAGATTTCATTTTAGCTAAAGCTACACCGATAAAGCAGCCTGGCTTATATGATACTGTACCTGATATTATTAGCTTTTTAATCGAGAATGAATATTCTCTAATATACATACGTGCAATTAATGTTCCCATTGAATGTGCGTACATATAAACATCTATATTAGGATTATGTCTTTTACCATATTCTAATATTCTATTAGTATCATCTACCATTTGATCAATTGATGCGATTCTACCAAGTGAATATTCCTCATTTACTGATTCACCGTGACCTCTTAAATCACCAATAATTACAGTATAATTATTCTTATTTAATTCTTCAATTAAAGGAATATATCTTTCCTTATGCTCAACCATTCCGTGAACTATTACAATTAAAGCCTTAGCCTTTTCAGCCTTGCTATATAAGCACTTAAGCTTTAATCCATCACTTGCTTCTACATCAATTTTTTCCATATTTTTCTCCTAAATTAATTAAATTCTTTAGCAATCTTAGATACTAATCCCATATCACATTTACCAGCAAAATTTGCCTTAAAATGCTTCATAACTGAAGGAATCTTCTTATCCTCTAATTTTGCTATTTCAGCTCTAATTTCATCCTCAGTTAATTGCTTAGGTAAGTAAACCTCAAGTACCTTCTTTTGCTTATCGATTTCCTCAGCTGATTCAGTTCTATTGACCTTTAGATAGCCAGCCTTTTCCTCATCAAGCTCCTTAATTGTTTTTTGGATAATATGTAATACATCCTCATCAGGTAATGATTTAGCATTTAATCCCTTTTCGATACTTTCATTCTTACATTTTCCATAAACAACAGATAATATAGCTCTAGCTACCTTATCATGATTCTTTAAGGCTTCAATATTAGCCTTTCCTAATTCTTCAAATAACATTTCACGTTCACCTCTAATAATTATTCTATCACTTATTTAATTAAAATTAAATAATTAGTTAGTAATACCATAGATTATTTCATCTAATATTTTATATACATCAAATAAGCCTTCTCTTTTTTCACTAGATGTAATAATTAATCTATCTCCCTCTTGTAGATTTAATGTGTTAATTATTGTTTCCTTATTCTTTCTTCTTTCTGAATTCTTTACCTTATCAGATTTAGTTGCGATAACATAAACTCTTTTATTGTAATATTTTAAGAAATCATACATTAATACATCATCCTCTGATGGCTTATGTCTAAAATCAACAAGTAGGAATACTGCCTTTAATGCCTCTCTATTCTTTAAATAATCCTCTATCATTTTACCAAATGTAGCCTTAACTGATTTAGATACCTTGGCGTATCCATATCCAGGAACATCGACAAAATAGAATTCATTATTGATTAAAAAGAAATTTAGGGTTTGAGTCTTACCTGGGTTTGAAGAGGTTCTAGCTAAATTCTTTCTATTTACTAGCATATTGATAAAGCTTGATTTACCTACATTTGATCTTCCACAAAACATTACCTCACCTAGATTAGGCTCAGGACATCCATCAGCCTTAACAGCTGATATATTAAATTCAGCACTTTTAATTATCATATTTAATATTTAGCTTATCAAGAATAAGCTTTACCTCCTTATCCTCTAAATAAACAGTTCCAATATCCCCATGAGATGTATCACCATGGTAATCACTACCAGCAGATATAAAAAGATTATGTTTATCTGCAAGTTTCTTAAAATAATCATAGTCATTTGCTACATTTGCATATTTTGCTTCTATACCATCAAAGCCTAATCCTGCTATTTCAGATGCTAAATTCCAGTCTTTCATTAAGCATGGATGAGCAAATATAGCTAATGCATTATTATCATGTAATATTTTAATTCCATCCTCTACTGATAGCTTTTCTGATGGAATATAGGCCTTTGAATCGTGCTCAGTATATTTTTTAGCCTCATCATATGTCATATTCTTAGCTTCCATAATAAAGTTGAGCATATTCTTTCTTGTAATAGTTCTATTCTTTTTTAGGAATAAATCTATATCTAAATCTAAGCCATAATATTCATTTATTTTATTCATCATAATAATGGCTCTTTCTTTTCTTTTTTGATTAGCATTATTACAGAATAAATATAATTCCTCAGGTATATAATTATTTTTGAATAGGCCTAGAATGTGAACTGTTTTACCCTTATGCCTACAGGTTAATTCTATACCCTTAATTAATATCATATTAAATTCTTTTTGTAGTTCAATAAATTCATTATCTCCCTCTAGAGTATCATGATCAGTTAATGCTAAAACATCAATATTTCTTTCCTTAGCATGCTTAACTAGTTCATAAAGAGTTGAGTATCCATCTGAATATATTGAATGTGAGTGTAAATCAGCCCTCATATATCTCCTTAAAAAAATAAAACCGTATTTCGGTTTTATTTAGTGTATTTAGCGTTCTCTGCTAGAATGTGTACATTAACATCAGAGTCTAAAAGCTCTTCCTCAGTTTCGCCGATACCTGCAAGTAGGATACCAGATGCGAATACAGAGCCTCTACTATTGAAGTCAACCATAATTGTGATTCTTGCTGCATAATCGATGATAACATCCTCATCCTTTTTATCAGCATCAAAGAAATTGAATCCTAAGAATCCATCTACCTGATTTAAATATCCTAATACCTTGAACATAATTGTAATATCATTCTTCTTAGCAAAGTCTAATATTAAATCCTTCTTAGTTTTAATGAATTCATATAATGAATCAATTCCCTCATTATAAGGCATGAAATAGAATACAGAATCATCATTAGCGATGTCCTTATAATCCTTATTTCTTTCTTTCATTAAATCTAAATCCTTTTTGATTGCAATGATTGCATCCTCATTGATATTAGCAAAATTACTCTTGTTTACTTCAAATTGATCAACTAAATTCTCTAAGAAAAAAGTATTCTCACTACCTAATACCTTAAAGCCCTCGTTCTTTAATAATTCACTAAAGCTTACTACAAATTCCTTATCGATAGTTACCTCAAATACATACTTTGTAGTTGTAGCTAAAGGTGCTTGAGAAACATATTCATTTTGATGTGTATATATAGAATAAAATTGTCTTCTTAAACCCTTCTTATTAAAATTCTTTGCATTTCTTTCATATGCAGAAATTGATAATTCTAAAGCCATAATATAAAAACCTCATTTCTAGTCTATTTTACTAAATTTAATGAGGTTTTTCAACTTAATTATTTATTTAAAGCGTCTTTTAAATCTTTAGATTTAATATTAGTATGGTAGAAATCCTTCATTGAGCATCCAGCTCTACCTCCACCAGCACATGCGCAGGCACAAGCACAGCCTCCACCACCATGTCCTCCACCAACTGATTTAGGTGGGTTTATGGCCTTACCTTCCTTTGTTACGCCACCATTACTATATCTTCTTCCCATTATTGGCCTACCAAAGAAATAATATGGTCTCATCACAGTAAAGCCACGCTCTGATTTATATGGATCCTTAGTGAAATGATTTATTACAAAAGATAATAATACTAATAAAGCCATACCACCAAATATTAATGTTGGCATTAGCCATGGATATTTTTCACTTTGATCAGTATATGTTTTTTCTGGATCAATATTAATAAATGATGTTTTATTATATTTAACATTAATGTTAATAAAATTACCATAGTTAAGCTTAGCTTGGTAAGTAATATAATCATCTATAATTTGATAATCAAGTGACGTTTTTTCAATGCTAGTAACATTTGTATTTTTCCATTTTAGAATACAATTATCAACAATAATATCATTAAAATATCCAGGATGATAATCATAATAAATATCATCACCATATATATGATACATATATGATTGATTAAATGAAAAACTAAAATCTACTATATCATCAGCATAATATTTTTTATCAAAGTCAATTCTAATAAATGAACCATCATCTGAGTAATAGCTAGCCTTTTTTATGTTATTTGTAAGTGGTGTTATATTTTCTGCATGATAATTAGGAACACCTATTTTAACCCATTCTAGTGGTCCTTCACTTGATGAATCTAGTACCTTCCATGATATATCAATTCTAATATCAAGTGAGCCATCATCAAAATTAGGATCTACTGTTATTACATATTTATTAATTTTATCTAAATCATTTTTAGCATTTATAGCTCCTGATAGTGTAAATAAGGTAACTATACTAAATATAAAAATTAATAGCTTACATATTGTTCTTTTCATATTCAAGCTCCTTATTGTTAAGTGGACATTCGTATTCGAGCTTTATTATTTTATTTCTAAAGCTCTTTAGCTCCTTACTATTCCAAATAGTATCAAATTTATTCTCTAATAAATTACCAAATTTAGTTCCATCTAAATAGCTTTGGCATGGTATTAAATCACCTGCTGGAGATATAGCCATATTTGATAAGCCAGCACCACAAATAGGTGGATTAAGCTTTAATAAATGAAAGAATTGAGGCTCAATCCAGCCAGGAGATGTAAATTTCAATTCTAATTCATTCTCCTTACAGTATTTTAGGGCTTCTGCAAGGATATTCTTTAATTCTTGTGTACCTAATCTTGTTTTAATATTTTCTTTGTTTGTTGCATTACCAGATAATATTAATCCAGAACACGTAAAATATCTAACGCCTAATTCTTTAGATGCAAATTTAATAGTATCTAAATAATCCTTATTTAATTCACATAAAGGTGTATTAATACTAACTAATAATTTAGCATTTATAGCATTTTTTATACCTTCTACTGTTTTATCATAGCCATCTACACCAACAAGCAGGTTATGTATTTCCTTTTTATGCGAATAAAATGTTACTTGAACTGCATCTAAGGATGCTTCAAATAATTCATTACATAATTCTCTAGTTAAAAGCTGTCCATTTGTGTTTAACCTAGTTACAAACCAGCTTGAATATTTTACAAGCTCTACTAAATCAGGACGTAATGTAGGCTCTCCGCCTGTAAATGTAAGCTGAGGAACTCTTGCAAGCTTTAGCTTATCGATAATAGATTTCCATTCGTCGGTTGTTATCTCTGATTCCTTACCCTTAATTTGCTTAGCTGCATAGCAGTTTAGGCACTTCTGATTACAGCCCCAATTGCCATTTTTCTCCATAGATGAAATCATTAAATCTATCCTATGTGGAGCGTTCATAAATTTAGCATATTTTTTAAGTGATAAATAGCCAATATTTTCATCAGGCTCATTACCATGTGCAATGCTTAATAAAACATCAATTATTTCCTTTAAATCTGATTTAAACATTGATTTTGGTGTTTTGGGGAATAATAGGCTTGCCTTTTCGCACACTAATTCTATCGCAACATTGATATCCTCAGTGCTTACAGGCTTACCATCATATTCATTCATATTCTTAATGAACTCACGTAATAATATTGCCCATCCCATACAAATTGGTAAAACATTCTCTCCATTCAAAAGAACAACCCAGCTAATGCCAGGCTTTACTTTCTTGGGTGGAATTAAGAATATTCTTACTACACCAGGTCCATATGGATCAAATGTTATATGAGATACCTCATCTACAGTTTTTAAATATTCCTTTAGTCTATTCATAATAACCCTCTATTTTTTACTTGCTTTAATAAATTCATCCTTATGATTTAAAAATACCTTTACTAGATTTGGATCAAAGTGAGATCCAGATTCCTCTTCGATAATTTTAATAGCTTCATCAACTGGTATTGCCTTTTTATAGCAGCGCTCAGATATTAATGCATCAAATACATCAGCAATTGCCATAATACGTGCAGATAATGGAATATTTTCTCCTATAATTCCATTTGGATATCCTTTACCATTCCATTTTTCATGATGGTATGTTGCTATATCAGATGCAAATGATAAATATTCCTCATCTGTAATACCTGATAATACCTCACGTACTACATCACCACCTACAGCAGCATGCTTTTTCATTTCCTCAAATTCTTCTGGAGTAAGCTTTCCAGGCTTCTTTAAAATTGTATCAGATACGATTATTTTACCAATATCATGCATAGGGGCAAGTCTTGTTAAAAGAGATATAAAATGATCATCTATTTTATCTGAATAAATACCATCCTTTAAACAATCCTCTGCTAAAAGTCTAACATAATTACTTGTTCTAACAATATGCTCGCCAGTTTCCATATCTCTATTTTCAATTAGATTGGCAAGTCCTGATATCATATGTTCCTGCATACCAGATAATTTCTTTTGATTAGAAACTAAATCAGCCATCGTATCTTGCTGAACTAAATCATTATAATAGATATAACATAAGCTTGCACTAACAGCTATTGCCGTATATGTAATATTTATTCTAAAGAATACCATAGGTATAATTCCAGAAATAAGTATAATTATTATCATAATTATTGTCAATATATCTCTTCTATTAAATTTGTTACCAGCAATAGCCATTGTAGCTATTAAATAGGCCATACTTATAAAATAAAATGAAATATATATCATAAAGGCTGAACCTCTATGATATCCTTCCGCATCATAATAAAATACCCATCCAAATGGAGACGCTAATACTTCAATGAATAAATTAACAATAAAATAAATAATTGCTATTTTACCTTGATTTTTTAAACCTAAGGCACCAGAGAAAAATACACCTAAAAGTGGTGCTACACTAAATTGTAGTACAGTAAGTATTGTTAGTGGTATTTTAAATGCCACATCGTAATATCCACAGTGTACTGCGAATTCTGCAAGTGAGCAAAATATGATTGCTGAGAATGTTAAAACATACCATTTTTTTTGCGTTCTAGTGAATCCAGAATAATGAATAACATGAATAATCATTGCTATCATTAAAAGCTCTGTAATTACTATTGCCCAAACATAAAAAGTATTCACATTATCCATCTCCTCTCTCTAAACGTAAAAATCTATTTATTATTATACACTATTTTTCATTAATAATGTATTAATATTCAGTATAATGATATTTATTATGATAATA
>JAEELU010000110.1 GCA_016282815.1 Acholeplasmatales bacterium | reverse complement strand
GAAGCTAAATCCTTAACATAAATAACATTACCTAATGACTTACTCATCTTTTCACCCTGTAAATCTAGTCTTCCTACATGAATCCAATATTTAGCAAGATGATTCTTATATAATGCCTCTGATTGAGCAATTTCATTTTCATGATGTGGGAACTTTAAATCCATTCCACCACCATGAATATCTATTTCATTTCCAAATAGCTTATGGTTCATTACAACACATTCAGTATGCCATCCTGGTCTACCCTTACCAAATGGAGAATCCCATTTAATACCCTCATCTGTGTTTTTCCATAATGCGAAATCTAGTGGGCTTTCCTTCTTATCATTTACTGATATTCTTGCTCCACTTTCAAGGTCCTCAGAAACCTGGTTAGATAGGCATCCATAATCTGCTACCTTGCTTACTCTAAAGAATACATCACCATCTACGTTATATGCGTAGCCATTCTTTACTAGCTCATCGATAAAATTAATCATTTCACCAATATAGTCTGTAGCATGTGGAATCAAATCTGGCTTTTTACTACCTACTGTCTTTACTGCATCGAAGTATGCATTCTCAAAGAATGTTGCTACTTCCTTTTCAGTTTTATTTGATTCTATTGCCTTCTTAATAATCTTATCATCAACGTCTGTAATATTTGATGCATATGTTACATCATATCCAAGGAATTCTAAATATCTTTTTAGCATATCATAGAAAATTACTGGTCTTGCATTTCCGATATGGATATAGTTGTAAACTGTTGGTCCACACACATACATATTTACCTTATTTCCATTGATAGGCTTAAATTCCTCAAGCTTGTTTGATAACGAATTATATATCATTAATCCCATAATAATCACACCCTTATATATAGCGGAAAAAGAGCACTAGGCTCAGTTCCTTTATTCTTATGCTGTTATTCCTAAGAATGCTTTAACATTCTCTCCAAATGCTGACATATCAAGTGCGTCAGTCCACTTTACTAGGTTTTTAACCTTTGTATCTGAATCATAGTTTTTACCAACAAAATCACTTGTAAATAATACAGTTTCATCAGTTGTAACATTGTCCTTTGTAATTGATTGAGTATCCTTTGCACGAACTACTACACCATTTAGAGCTGACTTATATACACAATCAGTAATCTCACTGATATATTCATATAATGTACCAGCAAATCCACCAACATATGAATAGTACATTGCTGTAGATGAAGATGTTGTTAATGTTGAAGACTCAATAGTCTTTAAAACAGCATTCATATCCTCTTGAGCTTTATTATAGAATGCTAAAGCTCCACCCTCTTCTGTACCAGCCTTTGTAGCATTATTGATGTTATTAATTGCTGTGTCCTTAATTGTTGTAATATTTGAATAGCTTGCAGATGAATAATCAGTATCCTTGAATGTTTCATATTCAGCTTGAATATTTGCAACAAGGTCTGCTTTAAATTCAGCTAATTCCTCTTCAGTTGGATTCTCAGGATATGTATTATATCTTATATAGTTGCCATTTGTAGATGTTGGCTCATTACCCGCGTATACATTGATTGCACAATTTGCTAAGCACTTACTAATCTTTAAACCATTACCTTGGTTATTACAGCCTAGGAATCCACCTACTGCTAAATCATACTTATTTGAATATGAAGATGTTGTATCCTTTGTTATTAAAATTGAACCAGTTGAATAACAATCTGTTACTAAGCTTTGTGTTGAAATATCACCACTGAAGCCACCGATATGAGTATAGCCCTCTGATGAAGGATAATACATAGTTGCAATAATCTTACCACTAGCTGAACACTTATTAGCTAATAATGTTTGATCAGAATCCTCACTTACTGTCTTTACTGACTTACCAGTTAATACACCTGAGAATAAACCTGCATTAATTTTTAATCTTGAACGAGATAATGTGATATTTACATCAGTTGCCTTAACATTTGTAAATGTACACTTCTCTGCCTTACCAATAATACCACCAACATTGATTTCAGCTGATGTATTACCTTGAATATCAAATTTAACATTATTAACTGTTACATTTTCGATTGTTGTCTTTTCTGCACATCCGATTAATGCACCAATGCTTGAAGATGCTCTACCAGTTGAGTAATCACCAACTACACCATCAATTGTTAAATTCTTAATTGTTGCACCCTCTGTGTACGCGAATAAACCAATATTTGTTGCACTTGATAGGCTTAGGTTAGTTATTTTCTTACCATTACCATCAAATGTTCCCTTAAATCTTTCTGATGATGTTGCTGATAAGCCCATACTTAATGTTTTATCAGTTAAATCAATATCATTCTTTAAAATGTAGTGTGCTGAAACATCATCCTTAATTGCATTTAATCCATCAACATCTGTGATTTCAATTGCTGTTTGCTCATCATCACCAGCATTCTTTGTCGTAACCTCTAATGTATAAATCTTGTCCTCATAATTATTGAACTTAACATAAAGCTCATATACATACTTTGTATTTTTTGTTAAGCCTGTGAAGCTAACCTCAGATTTAGTATAAATATCATTACTGAATGATACCTGAGATACAGACATATACTCATTTCCGCTCTCATTATACTTATATTCCTTTACACTTGCTGTTGCCTTCTTATTCTTAAGGTTATCATTCTCATCAAATGCCACATTTAATGTAACCTTTGTTGTAGTAACAGTCTTAGCTTCCATAACACCCTTAACACCACTTGCAGAACCACAAGATGCTAGAATTACTATTACCCCTATTAAAATAAAGAAAGCGAAAAGCTTTTTAAAATTTTTCATAATAATACCCCATTTTTATACTTATAGTATAATCTACTCCAAATTAATTATTTTTTTGTCGTAAACTAACAATTATTATAACCTAAATAATACCAATATACAATTAAAAAATCAAAATTGGCTATATTGATTAAATTTTTTTCTCTTGTTTACTTTTTGCAAGTATAATAATATAATTATATTATTAATGGTTTTTAGGAGGCTAATTATGCTAAAGCTAGGATTAGACGTTGGCTCTACAACGATAAAATGCGTTGTTTTAGACGAAAATGATCATATAATATACAAAGATTACAAAAGACATTATTCACATATAAAGGATAATATCATTGGTAAGCTAAAGGAATTAAAGGATAATAAAATAATAGATGAAAATGTTAAGCTACAAATATCAGGCTCTGCTGGTATGGGTATGGCTGATGGCTCACATATACCATTTGTTCAGGAGGTTTATGCAACAAGAATTGCTGCAAATAAGCTAATACCTGGAACTGACTGTATTATCGAGCTTGGTGGTGAGGATGCTAAAATACTATTCTTGACAGATGGTATGGAGGTTAGAATGAATGGCTCTTGTGCTGGTGGTACAGGTGCATTCATCGACCAAATGTCTACACTGCTTAATGTTGATATAACAGAAATAAATGGTTTAGCTCAAAACCATCAAAAGCTATATTCTATCGCATCACGCTGTGGAGTATTTGCTAAAAGTGATATTCAACCACTATTAAATCAAGGAGCTTCTAAATCAGATATAGCTGCTTCTATCTTCTATGCAGTAGTTAACCAAACAATCGGTGGACTTGCTCAAGGTAGAGAAATAACTGGTAAGGTTGCATACCTTGGTGGACCACTTACATTCCTATCAGAATTAAAGCTAGCCTTCGATAAGGTATTAAATACTGAGGGTGTTTGCCCCGAGAATTCATTATATTATGTATCTATCGGTGCCGCTCTTTTTGCTAAAGAGGTAATTAATGTCGATGAAGCAATCACTAATTTAACTAATTTTTCTAATCAAGCAACATATGCCTATAATTTCCCTCTTTTTGAAAATGAGGAGGAATATAATACATTCCTAGAAAGACATAATAAGGCTAGAGTTGAAACATTATCACTAGATGATTATAATGGTAACCTATACTTAGGTATCGATTCAGGCTCTACAACACTAAAGCTTGTATTAATCGATGATGATGGAAATATTAGATTTGAAAAATATCAGCCTAATAAGGGTAATCCAGTATCAGTTATAAAGGATATATTAGATTACTTATATAAAACATATCCAAATTTAAATATCAAAGCATCTGCTTCTACAGGCTATGGTGAGGATCTAGCAAAAAATGCATTTAAGCTAGATAGTGGTCTTGTTGAAACAATGGCTCACTATATGGCAGCAAAAAAATTCATGCCAGAGGTTGATTTCATCATAGATATCGGTGGACAGGATATTAAATGCTTTAAAATAGAAAATAACGCAATATCTAACATTTTCCTTAATGAGGCTTGTTCATCAGGCTGTGGTTCATTCCTACAAACATTCGCAAATGCCCTAGGATATGATATTAAGGATTTTGCTAAGCTAGGCTTAATGGCTAAAAAGCCAGTTGACTTAGGTAGTAGATGTACAGTATTTATGAATTCATCAGTTAAGCAGGCTCAAAAGGATGGAGCTACAATTGATAATATTTCTGCTGGTCTATCTATTTCAGTTGTTAAGAATGCCTTATATAAAGTTATTCGTGCAACAAGCAAGGAATCTCTTGGTAAGCACATAGTAGTTCAAGGTGGAACATTCCTAAACAAGGCTGTTCTTCGTGCATTTGAGCGCGAATTAAACCTAGAGGTTGTATGTCCAAATATCGCTGGTTTAATGGGTGCCTATGGTGCTGCATTATACGCAAAAACATTAAAGATAGAAAATACTACTACTATCACTAAGGAAGAATTAAAGGACTTCTCACACGATGTTAAAAACATTCAATGCCAAGGCTGTAACAATCACTGTCTATTAACAATTAATTCATTCAAGAATAATCCAAATAAATTTATTAGTGGTAATAAATGTGAAAAGCCTCTTGGTATTAAGGCAGATAAAAAGGGTAATAATATTTACGAATACAATAGAGAAAGATTAATGAGCTATAAGCCAATAGAGAATCCAAAGCGTGGAACAATAGCTATACCTCTAGTATTAAATATGTATGAGCTTCTTCCATTCTGGCATACATTCTTTACAAGCCTAGGCTTCTCAGTAGTAAATAGTGGCTTCTCTTCTGATAAGATTTATCAGCTAGGTCAGCATACTAT
>JAEELU010000109.1 GCA_016282815.1 Acholeplasmatales bacterium | reverse complement strand
GTATTTCTATTACTGCACTAGAAAAGCTATCTAAGCATCCTAATATCTATGGTATTAAGGAAGCATCAGGTAATATGAGCTATGCTGCTAAGGTATCTAGATTATTATCTAAGGATTTCCATATGTATTCTGGAAATGATGATATCATCGTTCCTATGATGTCAATAGGTGGCGAGGGTGTAATCAGTGTTTTAGCTAATGTTGTTCCTAAGCAAACTGCTAAGATTTGTGATCTATGCTTAAATGGTAATTATAAGGAGGCTAATAAGCTTCAAAATGATTTATTACCATTAATTAATGATTTATTTATTGAGGTTAACCCAATTCCAGTTAAGGAAGCTATGAATCATTTAGGATTTAATGTAGGTGGCTATAGAGCACCACTAGATTATATGAGTGATAAGAATAGAGAAACATTATTTGCAGAAATAGATAAGAGTAAGGAGATTATATTCTAATGAAGGTTTGCGTAGTAGGATATGGTGCTATGGGTAAAATCATCTCTGAAATGCTAGGTGATGATTTATTCCTTAATGTAGCATTAGAATGTGAGAATAAGAATTTTGATAATGTTAAGGATAAGATTGATGTAATTATTGATTTTTCAAATCCTAAGAATCTAGATATGATTTATGATTATTCATTAAAAACTAAGACTCCTGTAGTTTTCGCAACAACAGGCTATAGTGATAGTGAATTAAAGAAGATTGATGAATTATCAAAGAGTGTTCCTGTATTAAGAAGTGCTAATTTCTCTTTAGGTGTTATTCTATTAAACAAGCTTGTTAAGATGGCAACTCCTATATTAAAGGATGGCTATGATATTGAAATAATAGAAGCACATCATAATAAGAAGCTTGACGCTCCATCAGGAACTGCTAAGATGCTACTTAAGTCAGTTCTAGACGAAACTGGCTATGATGTTAAGCCTGGTCGTGATGGATATTCTCCTCGTAGTAAGAATGAGGTTGGTATTCACGCAGTTAGAGGTGGTACTATTGTTGGTGAGCATGAGGTACTATTCTGTGGTACTGATGAGGTCATCACATTAAAGCATTCAGCACAATCAAAAAAGATATTCGCAACAGGTGCTATAAAGGCTGCTAAATGGCTTGTTGGTAAGCCTGTTGGCTTCTATGATATGGAAGATGTATTATTTGGTGAAAACTAATTATCATTTATAAAAATATAATATTTTATAAGAATATTCGTTATATTTGTTCATAAATAAAATAAAATTCGTAAAAATATATTGAAAATAAAATTATTCGCAGTATAATGTAATTGTAAATGAATTTTATTACAAAGGCGTAAATGTAAAAATTTATGCCTTTTTTTGTTAAGAAACGGGTGATATTATGAACAAGAAAAAGTTATTAGAGGAGTTGGATGAGGTAATTGATTATATTGAAATCAAAAGCCCTAAAAGATTGTCTAAGGAAAAGAAAAACCAAATGGTTAAGGATACCTTAGTTAATTTCAATGAATATGTTTCTCCGGGATGGTTGAAATATCGTAAAAGTGTATCTACAGATGATGCTGGTGGTGCAATTCTAGAGTGGATTGATGAGAATCAGTATGTGTATGGCCTAAAGGGAGAGAAATTCATCGATTGTCTAGGTGGCTTTGGAATATACACCTGTGGACATAGAAATGAGGAAATATTAGAGGTTGTTAAGGCACAGCTTGAGCATCAGGCACTACATTCACAGGAGCTTTTAGACCCACTAAGAGGTTACCTAGCTAAGGCTGTTGCGGAAATAACACCAGGTGATTTAAAATATTGCTTTTTTACTAATGGTGGAGCTGAGGCGGTCGAGATGGCGCTTAAGCTTGCAAGAATCGCAACTGGTGGTAGATGGTATATTTCTACAGTTCATGCCTTCCATGGTAAATCAATGGGTGCTGTATCAGTAGGTGGTAAAAGTACCTATAGAGTACCATATGCCCCTATGGTTCAGCAGGTAATCCATGTTGAATATGGAGTTGCTGAGGATATAAGAAAAGCAATCTATAATTTAATTGAGGTTGGTGAAAAGCCAGCTGCAGTAATATTAGAGCCTATTCAAGGAGAGGCTGGCGTAATTGTTCCACCTGATGGATATTTAAAAGAGGTTAGAAAAATATGTGATGAAACTAATGTTGCATTAATATTTGATGAAATCCAAACAGGTATGGGAAGAACAGGTACAATGTGGAGGTGTGAGCATGAGGGTGTAACACCAGATATTATGACATTTGGTAAAGCCTTCGGTGGAGGAATTATGCCAATCACTGGAATTATATGTAGGCCACATATGTGGACTAAGCAATTGATTGATAACCCTTGGTTACTTGGCTCACCTACATTTGGTGGTAACCCACTTGCTTGTAGTGCGGCTTTAGCAACAATAAGATATATGGTTAGAAATGATGTTCCAGGACAATGTAAGAAAAAGGGTGAAATATTAAAGGCAGGCTTACTTGATTTAGCTAAGAAATTCCCTGAAATAATTGATGAGGTAAGAGGAGTAGGCTTGATGCTTGCAGTAGAATTTAAGGATACTAAATATGGATATCAGGTATCTAAGGGTCTATTTAAAAGAAGAGTATTAACTGCTGGAACATTAGTTAATGCTAAAACAATTAGATTTGAGCCTTCAGTATTAATTACTGAGGAGGATATTAAACTAGTTATTGAGCGTATGGAGCTCGCACTAGAATGTACAAAAAGAGTATTTAATTTATAAAATAATTACAATGGCGTAAACAATTGGTTTACGCTTATTTTTTTTGGAGGGAATATTTATGGAATGGATGATGTATATTGATGGAAAATGGACAAAGGGTGAGAGATCAGTAACATTTGAAACTAAGAACCCAGCTGATGGATCACATTTAGCAGATGTTTATGAATCAT
>JAEELU010000108.1 GCA_016282815.1 Acholeplasmatales bacterium | reverse complement strand
CGTTCTGCCTTAGTAGCTTCTATGAATAAACTATTAAGAATAATTCATTCACTATGTAAAAATGGTTGTTTATTTAAATAACCAATAGTATTATACATCATTTTTTCAAAAACCTCAATTCTTGAGGATTTTTTGTCTTGGCTTTATTAAATACGTTAATCGATATGGAAAATTATTAAATTAATACTTGATTTTCCTTATCTAATTTTTTGTATAAAAGTTAGTTGACTCTAACTGCAATAAATGATATTATATTTATAGTTAGCTTACACTAACCAAAGGAGAGATTTTTATGAGCAGCCTATTACAGAATATGCTTGCTATCCATTCATCACCAGCTATATGTGGAATTAAGGCATCAAACCTTATCAACATAAAGATAAATGATGAGCTATATGAGGAGATAGATGAGCTAAATAAGAAATATCCTAATTTATGCTTTTGTGTATTAAAGAATGATGGAGTTAATGCTCTAATACTAGTCTATAGAAGAAAGGTATTAGAAAAGTATTTATTTAAGGATGATAATAAGTCATTTTTAGATAGCATTGGCTATAATACAGAAAGTGTAGACACTATGCTTGATGATCTTAAGGAAAGAATGGCTAATGATTCATTCCCTCATGAGATTGGCGTATTTTTAGGATATGATTTACAGGATATTAAATCATATATCGATGGAAAGAAATGCTTATATGTTGGCTACTGGAAGGTTTATTCAAATGTTCAAGAGAAGAAGGAAATATTTGATAGATTCACAAAATGTAGAAATGCAGTAATAAGAATGCTAAATAAAGGCTTTCCTATTGAAAATTTTATGAGATAAAGAAGGAGAAATGTTTATGAAAAAGATTGTAGTTTATTGGAGTGGAACAGGAAATACTGAGGAGATTGCTAATAAGATAGCAGGTGATTTATCATGCGATGTGGTAAATATTAACAGTGCATCAATTGATGATGTATTAGCTAATGACTTAATTATCTTTGGTTGTCCTGCAATGGGAGCAGAGGAGCTTGAGGATACTGAATTTAGACCAATTTATGATGCTATTATGGCTGAAATTGGTGATAAAAAGGTTGCCCTATTTGGTTCATACGGCTGGGGTGATGGCGAATGGATGAGAAACTGGGAGGCCGAGGTAGGTGCTAACCTAGTTACTAAGGGACTAATAGTTAATGGAGGTGCATCTGATATTATCGATAGTGATTATCAGGAGTTTATTGGTGCGTTAAATATATAAGCTTTCTAATTGGGAGGAGAGATTATGTTTATTGAGATTGAGAACATTGAAAAGTCATATGGAGAAGGAGAAAATAGATTTCAGGTATTAAAGGGCATATCATTCCAGGTTAATAAGGGTGAAATGGTTGTACTACTTGGACCATCAGGCTCAGGTAAATCAACGCTATTAAATATTATCGGTGGAATAGACACATTAGATTCAGGTCGTGTAGGAATCGATAACGAGTACATAGAAAATATGTCAGAGCGTGAGAGAATAGCCTATAGAAGAAAGAATCTTGGTTATGTATTTCAAAGCTATAATTTAATACCAAATCTGACAGTAAGAGAAAATATAGAGGTAGGCTCTTATCTATCAAAGAATCATTTAGACATTGAGGAGCTATTATATGTTCTAGGCCTAAAGAAGCATGAGGACAAAATCCCTGCACAGCTTTCAGGTGGTCAACAGCAACGTACTTCAATCGGACGTGCAATAATAAAAAATCCAAATTTGTTATTATGCGATGAGCCAACAGGAGCCTTAGACAGTGATACCTCTAAACAAATACTTGAATTAATTGAAAAGGTAAAGGAAAAATATAACACATCTATTATTATGGTAACTCATAATGAGAACATTGCTAAAATGGCAGATACCATCATCAGACTAAAGGATGGCAGAATAAAATCAATAGATAAGAATATTGATAAGGTAAAGGCAAGTGATCTTGAATTATGAGAAATCCATTATTTAAAAGATTACCAAGAGAATTTAAAAAGGATATCATTAAATACATCGTTATGTTTTTATTCCTAACATTACCAATAGCCCTATGTAGTGGCTATATGATTGGCAATGATTCAATGATAAAAACATATTATGAGGGTATAGAAAATTATAAGCTTGAGGATGGCCACTTTTCTTCAGTTAATGTAATTGATGATGAATTATTTAAAACAATAGAAGCTGATGAAAACATCACAATCTATAAGCTTAATTACAAGGATGAGCTAACAGATAGCTCACACACAATTAGATTATATAAATCAAGCGATAGAGCCTACATTAATAAATGGTGTATCCATGAAGGAGTATTACCTAATGCTAAAAATGAAATTGCACTTGATAGATTATATTGTGATAATAATAAAATCAAAGTAGGAGATATTGTTAAAATATCTAATAAGGAATTTAAGGTTACATCAACTATTTCCTTATTTGATTATTCAGCATTATTTAAAAATAATACTGATTCAATGTTTGATGCTAATAAGTTTTCCATATCATTAGTATCTGATGAAGCCTTTGATTCATTTACAAACGATAATTTAATTTATAATTATGCTTATTTATTACCAAAAAGATTAAATGATAAGGAGGCTCACGACAAAACATCAGAGCTAACTAAGAATATTTATGCAAAGCTTTTAACAAATGGTAATAGACTAGATACCCTACTTGCTAAAGAGGATAATCAAGCAATTAAATTCACCATCAAGGATTTAGAGGGTGATTTAACAATGATGCTAGTGTTTGGTGCTATCATCGTATTTGGTTTAGCATTTGTGTTCGCTTTATCAATTAAGAGTCAAATCGAGGGTGAAGCTAAATCTATTGGTACCCTTAAGGCAATGGGATATAAGAATAGAGAATTATTAGTTCAGTACTTAATATTACCAACATTAATAACATTACTAGCAGGAGTATTTGGTAATATACTTGCTTATACATTCCTAAAAACATATTTAGTTAATCTATATTATCATTCATATTCCTTACCTTTATATACAACCTTCTATAATCCAAAGGCGTTGATATATACAACAATATTACCAATAGTAATGGTATTAATTATTAATTTCCTAGTAATATTAAGAGTATTATTAATACCAAGCCTTAATCTACTTAGAAATCAATTGATAACCAAGAAGAATAAGAAGGTAATGAAGCTAAGCCATAGAATTAATTTCATTTCTAGATTTCAAATGAGAGTAATATTACAAAATAAGGGAACATATATAGCCTTATTCTTTGGTACATTATTAGCCTCAATTATCCTATTATTTGGACTAATGATGGATCCACTACTTACACACTATAAGGATGAGGTAATTAAGTCACAAATAGCACCATATCAAACAATACTAAAGATGGATATGGATAACCTAGATGGAGAAAAGCTATATGTAAAAACTATTGATTATAAGAATGATCAGATTATGCTATTTGGACTTGAAAAATATGGCGATAATTCTAAATATCTAAAGAATCTAAATATTGAAAATCAAAACATGGTTATTGTTTCATCAGATTTAAAATCTAAATACGGATTTGATAATAATAGTATTATTAGATTAGATGAAAAATATAATGATAATAATTATAAATTTACTGTAGATGGTGTTTATCAAACAACAGGTACTCTAGTTATATTTATGGATGCTAATCTATTTAAGGAAACATTTGATGATTATTTAACATCATATTTTTCTGATAATAAGCTAGATATTAGTGATGAATATGTATATAAGATAATATCATTAGATGATTTAATTGTTGTTTCTAATCAATTAGCAGATTCAATGGGTAGAGTATTTATCCTATTTACTGTAATTTCTGTTATATTGTTTGCGTTATTAATATTCCTACTTGCTAAGATAGTAATAGAGAAGAATCAAAATCAAATATCTATGCTTAAGATAGTAGGCTATAAGACATTTGATATTAACAAAATATATAATGTATCAACAGGAATTATAACAATTATTTCATTAGTAATATCTACATTTATAGCTCAATTCTTTATTAAGCTTGCATGGGATATTGTATTAAAGAGTAAGATGAGTGGATGGCTAGATTTCTATATCGCTCCATATTTATATCCAGTAATATTTGGAATAGGTATTGGTGCCTTCTTGCTGGTATACCTAATTGAGTCAAGAAAGATATCAAAGATTAATCTAGCATTAGCACTTAAGGATAATACATTATAGTGGATAAAAAACAGGAGTAAATTCCTGTTTTTTAAATGTCATGTTAACAAAAGCAAATAATATTCACACTTTATTTATACCTATTGAATTATTCAAATGGTTAGTCTATACTAACCATAGTTAACAACGTTAACAAGGAGGTCAAATGGAAACAAAGGATCTTATATTAAAAATATCAAAAGAAGAGTTTTTATCAAAAGGATATACTAACGCATCACTTAGGACTATTGCTTCAAAATGTCATATAACCGCAACTGCTATATATAGACATTTTAAGAACAAAGAAGAAATGTTTGAGGCTGTTATAAATCCATTAGTTACATATTTTAATGAAACAGCTAGCTATATCGAAAAAGCAGATAACGAATATTTAAAAAATGCAAATTTATCTGAGATGTGGAGCTTTGAGAATAACGGAAATTTTCAATATGAATTATTGTTTGGTGAATATAGTGATTTAGTAAAGCTAGTTGTTAGTGAAAGAAAAGCCTGGTTTAAGGACTTTATTATTAATTATGAATTTGACGCAACTATAAAATATCTCGAAAGCATGAAAAAAGAGGGATATGAGATTAAGAAATTTAATCATCTATCCTTTAGAATTTTATTAGATTCATATTTAGAAGCATATCTAAATTTGATTGATAAAGATTTAACGAGGGAGGAATTATTTAATATTTGTAAGGAAATAAATGAGTTTTATACGATAGGCTTTAGAAATTTATTAGGTTTTTAGGAGGGAAAAATGAAAAAGAAAAAGAGAGGCTTGTTTTCAATAATACTTGATTATGCAGGACCAAAGAAGAAATACTATTTCTTTAGTATTATTACATCCTTGATATCTGTAACTTCAGGTATAATGCCATTTTACTTTATTGCCAGTATAATTAATAAGCTTATAGAAGGTAATAAAGACTTTAATGCATATACATTAGATATAATACTTTTATTAGTATTATTCTTCCTTAAGGGTGCATTCCATATTGTATCTACATCATTATCACATATAGCTGCATATCAGACAATTAAGGGTGTAAGAAAGAGAGCAGTAGATTCACTTGCTTACGCATCACTAGGTGATGTAAAAGCACGTAATTCAGGTTCATTAAAGAACACATTATGTGAACGTATTGATTCAACTGAAACAGCACTTGCTCACGTAATACCTGAATTTACAGGAAATATTATTGGTTTCTTAGGAACATTCATTTATTTAATAATTATTAGCTGGCAAATGGCACTGATAGCTTTAATTCCTTTTACAATTGGTATGGTGGCTTACTTATCTATGTCAATTGGATATGAGAAGTATTGGAATAATTGTATTAATAAAACTAAGGTATTAAATGATACTGCAGTTGAATATATCAATGGTATTGAGGTAATTAAGGCATTTGGTAAGAGTGAAGCATCCTATGAAAAGTTTAAGGTAGCCGCAAAGGAAGGTGCTGATTGCTTCGTTGAATGGCAAAGAAAATGTAATGTGGCATTTTCTATTGCGATGGCAGTAGCCCCATATACATTACTTGCAGTTTTACCAATAGGAGGAATATTGTTCTATCATAACATTATTACACTTGAGGTATTTGTTATTGCAGTATTGATGTCTGTTGGATTGATTTCTCCACTTATTAATTCAATGGGTCAGGTTGATGATTTACATAAGGCTAAAACAATATTTGCAGAGATTGACGAAATTGTTTCTATGAAAAGACTTGAAAGACCAAAAGCTTCAAAGGCATTACCAAAGGATTCTAGTGTTTTAGTTAAAGATGTATCATTTGGCTACGATGAAGAGGAAGTTTTACATGATGTTAATTTAGAAATAAAAGCAAATTCACAAATTGCTTTAGTTGGACCATCTGGTGCTGGTAAATCTACTATAGCTAAATTGATTGCTTCGCTATGGGATCCAAATAAGGGTGATATTTATATCGGTGGTGTAAATATCAAGGATTTAACATTAGAGGATTATAATAGAATGGTTTCTTATGTATCTCAAAATAATTATCTATTTAATGTTTCTATCATGGAAAACATTAAAATGGGTAATTTAGAAGCAACTGATGAAGAGGTAATAGAGGTATGTAAGAAGTGTGGAGTTCATGATTTTATTATGGGACTTGAAAATGGATATAATACCATTGTAGGAGATGCTGGTTCACATCTATCGGGTGGAGAGCGTCAAAGAATATCTATTGCTCGTGCTATGATGAAGAATTCTAAGATTGTTATTTTAGATGAGGCTACAGCCTATACAGACCCTGAGAATGAAGCTATTATTCAAAAATCTTTATCTAGCTTAATTCAAGATAAGACTGTAATAGTAATAGCACATAGATTATCAACAATAATTGATAGCGATGATATCGTATTAGTTAACGATGGTAAGATAGAGGCTCATGGTAAGCATAATGAGCTACTAGCTAAATCAAGCTTATATAAGAATATGTGGGAATCACATATCGCAGGAAGAGATGGTGATTTAAATGATTAAAATGTTAAAAGTATTCTTTAAGTTTTGTTCACCAAAAAGAAGAAAGCAGTTTTATTTAGCTATCATATTAACCGTATTAATGGGTTTATGTGAAGCAGCTAAAATGCCTGCAATATGGTTCTTGTTTAAAAATATATTCGAAGGCACATTTGATTTAATGACAGTTTTATATTCATTCCTAATTATGCTTATACCTGTATGTTTCTCTGTTGTATTCAGATATGCAGCTACAATGCTACAGGTTGATGGTGGCTATTCAACTGCATCTGAAAAGAGAATTGAAATTGCTGAGCATTTAAGATATGTGCCTATGGGTTATTTTAATAACAGCTCATTAGCGTATATCACATCTGTTACAACAAACACAATGGAGCAGCTAGCTGATATAGCAACAAGAGTTGTTATGCTAGTAACTACAGGATTAATTAATACATTAATTGTTGTTGCTGCACTTTTCTTCTTTGATTGGAGAATTGCATTAGTTGCTTTAGCTGGTGTAATCATATTCCTATTATTCAATAGCTGGATTAAGTATATGGGTAAGAAATTTGCACCAATAAAGGAAGAGGTAGATGTAGAGGTAATATCTGCAACACTTGATTATGTTTTAGGTATATCTGAGATTAAATCATATAACCTATATGGTAATTATTCAAAGAGATTTAATGCAGCTAACGAAAGAGGAACTAAGGTTTACCAAACATGTGAATTAAAAATGATACCAGTTCAAACTATTCAAACATACATCACAAGATTAATTGGTGTATGTATGACTATTGTTGCGATTATACTCTATATTAATGGTTATAATGATTTGGCAACTACTATGACTGTAATTATCGCAAGCTATATCATTTATGCAGGATTAGATGCGATGGGTACATTTAATGCTTTATCAAAAATAATTGAGCGCTGTGTCGAAAGAGGTAATGAAATATTATCTATTGAAACTATGAATATTAGTGGTGAGAAGCATCAAACTAAATCATCTGATATTGAATTTAAGAATGTATCATTCTCATATGATAAGAAAAGAATTATTAATGACGTATCATTAAAGATTAAAGAAAATTCTAAGGTAGCCTTTGTTGGTCCATCTGGATCTGGTAAAACAACTATCTGTCATTTGATGGCAAGATTCTGGGATGTACAGGAGGGTAGTGTATTACTAGATGGTATGAATGTAAAGGATTATAATATTGATTCATTAATGGAGAATTTTACATTTGTATTCCAAAATGTATATCTATTTAATGACACAATACTAAATAACATTAAAATGGGAAAAGAAGACGCTACCGAGGAAGAAATAAAGAATGCATTAGATTTAGCGTGCTGCCAGTTCGTTTATGATTTACCTAATGGTATCAATACAATAATTGGTGAGGGTGGTTCAACTCTATCTGGTGGTGAGCTACAAAGATTATCAATTGCTCGTGCTATTTTAAAGGATTCTAAGATTGTAATTCTTGATGAAGCTACAGCTAATGTCGACCCAGAAAACGAAGAAAAGCTAATGAAGGCTATTGATTCATTAACTAAGAATAAAACAGTAATCATGATTGCTCATAGATTAAAAACAGTTAGAAATTGTGATAATATTTACGTTATTGATGATGGTAGGATTGTTGAATCAGGTAAGCATGATGAATTAATGAAAGAAAACGGAATTTATAAAAGATTCGTTTCTGATAGAAGAGAAGCAGTAGGTTGGAAAATATAAAAAGTCAATAATTTATAAAAACGATAAATTAATAAGATTTGAAGAATTATAGTTCATTAAAACAGGATTATTCCTGTTTTTTTGTGCTATAATAATGATTGGTGATTTATATGAGCAAAATAAAACTGATAGGTTCATTAGTTTTAAATACTTTTATTTTTGTGTCAGTTATTGTTGTTGCGACAAGGCTTGCAATAAATAGTCCTGCATCCTATAGGATGTTTACAACACAATCTAATATATTATGTGGTGTAGCTGCAGGCATAATGATAGTATTTGAAATATTGATTTTAATTAAGAAAAAAAGTGAATTACCATTATGGGTAAAAACCTTTAAGATGGTTTCTGTAACTGGTGTTAGTTTAACATTTTTAGTGGTTACATTTTATTTAGGATTTGTTGCGATATCTCAGGGCTATAGTTATTTTATATTATTTAGAGGTAATAATTTATTTTTTCATTTCTTAACACCTGTTGCTGGAATAATATCATTCATATTATTTGAAGGTACTAAAGAGATAAAATATAAATATACTTTTTTTAATATGATACATATGATTTGCTATACTATTTTTTATACTATAAACGTATGTATACATTTAAAACCAGATGGAACTGTAGAAAGAACCTATGATTGGTACTATTTCGTAGTTGGTGGAATTGGAACATTCCCATTTGTTATTATAGCTATGATTATATTTACATATGGTATTGGCTTTGGTTTATGGATAGCTAATAGAAGTATTGCCAAAACTAATTTATTTGAAGCAAGACAGATGGATTAATTCCATCTTTTTTGTTTTCTTATCAATATTCAAAAATAAAATTAATTATGTTATAATTATACAAAGTGTTTTATTTCGTTTTTTAATCAAAAGGAGTTGATTTGTATGGCTAATTACCGACTATCAAAAACAGAGGAAGGAATATATGTATCATGTTTGAATGAAACAGATGCTTATAACCTTACTTTATATTCTAATTTAGGTAGTGATATCGATATAAACAGGTTTATTGAGTGTGTAAAAAAAGCATTTGATTTACACCCATATTTATTTACGGTTTTATATCAGGATGATGAAGGAAATATCCTAAAGAAAATAGAAAAGGAAGAACTTAATATTCCTATCATTGAGGTGGATAAGCTTGAAATAAAATCAGATATATATAAGATGCTAAATAATCATTTATATCGTGTATATATTTATAAATATAAGAATGAATATTATTTCGTATTTGATATTCATCATATTATATTTGATGGTACATCAGCTAAAGTATTCTTTGATTGTATATTTGGTTTATATGATGGAAAAAGCTTTGAAGCTGAGAAATATGATGCAAATGATTTAGTATTAGATGAAATAAAGGATTTAAAATCAGAAAAATATAAGAATGCTAAAGGTTATTTTGAAAAGACAATATTAGATCCTGAATGTGATTCAAATATTATTTTTGATAAGAGTGATGGAATAACTAAATATGATGTGTTTAGGGTTAATCTTAATGTTAAAAATGATACTGTCAAGAAAATAACTAAGAAATATAATATAAAAACATCAAGCTTCTTTTTAGCAACATTTTCATATTTACTAGCTAAAGTTAATATGGATAATAAGGCTTTATTTTTAACTATCAATAATGGTAGAAATGAAAAGCTTTTAAATAGCGTAGGTATGTTTGTTAAAACATATCCATTTTATGCTGAAATAAATGGTAGTGTTAAAGAATTTTTAATTAAATGTAATGAGACACAAACAAATAATATAGATAATTTAACATATCCACTTTCTGATTTAATTAATGATTTAGGTATTAATTCAGAGGTTCTATTTGCATATCAAGGTGATTATATAAATAAGATTCCATGCAATGGTAAGGAATATAAAATTAATATGCTTGGAAGAAAAGATGGTAAGGAATTAATTACCTTAGATTTACATAGATATGGTAATGATTTCTTAATTGAATGTGAATATAGAGCTGATGTATATGAAAAAGAAACAATGGAACATTTAATTCATTTATATGATCAGGTTATATCAGAGTTTTTAGTTAAGGATAATTTAGATGATATTAATCTTGTTAGCGATGAGGATAAGAAGATATTAGATTCATTTAATAAGACTGATTTATCATATATTAATCCAAATGAAACCATATTAGATAAATTTAATGAATCAGTAAAAAAATATCCTGATAATTACGCAGTTGTATTTAAGGATAAAAAATACACATATAAGGAAACTGATAAAATTGCTAATAGGCTTGCTAATAAGCTTATTGAGATGGGAATAAAGAAGGAAAATGTTGTTTCTGTCTTAATTAAGAAGAGTGAATATATTGTTTTAGCATCATTAGGTGTAATTAAGAGTGGTGCAGCATATCAGCCTCTAGACCCAACTTATCCTGAGGAAAGATTAAATTTCATGGTTAAGGATTCAAGTGCTAAGGTATTAATTCTAGATAGAGATTTAGATGGCTTAATCACTGAATATAAGGGTAATAAAATATATACTGATGAAATAACTAAATTTAATGACGATAGTGATCCTAAAGTAAAAATTAATCCTAAGGATTTATTTATTATGCTATATACATCAGGATCTACAGGACTTCCTAAGGGCGTTATGCTTGAGCATAGAAATATAAATGCATTCGTATCTTTCTATCAAAAGGAATATAATCCTGATTGTAATTCTCATATGGCTGCTTATGCATCATATGGCTTTGATGCTGATATGATGGATTTATATCCAGCATTATGTAGTGGATCAACAGTATATGTTATCCCAGAGGAATTAAGACTTGATTTAGTTAAGCTTGGTAATTTCTATAATGACAATAAAATTACTCATTCATTAATTACTACTCAGGTTGGTAGACAGTTCGCATCTGAAATAGAGACTAAATATCTTAAGCATTTCTTTGTTGGTGGAGAGAAGCTAGTTCCTATTGAGCCGCCAAAGGGTTGTGTATTCCATAATGTTTATGGACCAACTGAGGGTACTGTATTTTGTACAGATTATGTAGTAGATAAATTATATTACAGAGTACCTATTGGTGCGAATTTAAGTGATTATAAATTCTATGTTTTAGATAAAAATAAAAAGCTACTTCCATATTTAGTAGCTGGTGAATTATATATTTCAGGACCACAGGTTGGACGAGGATATTTAAATAGAGAAAAGGAGAATAAGGAAGCCTTCCTTACTAATCCATTTGAGAATGATCCAATGTTTACTAATCTATATAAGACTGGTGATATTGTTAGATTATTACCTGATGGTGTTGTAGATTTTATTGGTAGAAAGGATGGCCAAGTAAAAATCAGAGGCTTTAGAGTAGAGCTTACTGAGGTTGAAAGGGTAATAAGAGAATTCCCTGGAATTAATGACGCCACAGTAAAGGATTTTACAGACCCTGCAGGAGTAAAATTCATTTGTGCATATATCGTATCTAATGAAAAAGTAGATATTTCTAAATTAAATGAATATATTGGTTCTAAAAAGCCACCTTATATGATTCCTGCTTATACTATGCAGATAGATAAGATTCCTCTTAACCAAAATCAAAAGGTAAATAAGAGAGCTTTACCTATGCCTGAATTAAAGATAGAGGAAAAGATTTTACCAGAAACTGATCTTGAAAAGGATGTTTATGATATTGTAAAGAACGTATTAGGCCATGAATCATTTGGAGTTACTACAAATTTATATGAGGCAGGCTTAACATCAGTTTCCTCAATTAGATTAACAATTTTATTGTCAAAGAAATTTAATAAGGATGTTGATAGTAATGATATTAAGACTTGCCCTACTATTAGAGATTTAATCAATAGATTAGCTAATAAGGATGAGGAAAAGGAATATGAAATATTATCTGAATATCCAATTACTAAAACGCAGGAGGGTATCTTTGTAGAATGCGTATCAAAGCCAAATACTACAAATTATAATATTCCATATTTATTTAAGCTTCCTGAATCAATTGATTTAGATAAGCTATACGATAGTGTTGTTAAAACAATCAATAATCACCCTTATTTAAAAACAAGATTATTTATGAATAATGATGGTGATATCCTAGCTCGTAGAGAGGATACACCTGCAATAGTTGATAGATTAAATGTAGATAAGCTCATTCCCAATACATTAATTAGGCCATTTGAAATATTAAATGGTAGATTATATAGAGCAGAAATAATAGAAACACCTGATGCTAATTATCTATATTTAGATTTCCATCATATTATTTGTGATGGTACAAGTGAGGCTATTATTTTAGGTGATTTGAATAAAGCATATTTAGGTGAGGAGCTAATCCCTGAGGAATTTACAGGCTTTGAGGTTGCTTTAAAGGAAAAGGATGATTTATTATCTGATAAGCTTACAAAGGCCAAGGAATATTATAATAGTGTTCTTAAAGATGTAGATGGTGAATATATAATTAAGAAGGATCTAAAGACAGCTGAAAAATCTAGATTAAAATCAGAGGATTTTACAATTGAATTAGATACTGATGATTTAAAGAAATTCATCAGTAATAATAAATTAACTTTAAATGCATATTTTAATTTCGCTTTCGCATTTACATTATCTAAATATTTATATAAGAATGATTCCTTATATGTAACTATTTATAATGGTAGAAATTCGTCAAGAGTTTCTAACACTGTATCAATGCTTGTTAAAACCTTACCTGTATTTATAAAATATGAGGATAATAGTAAGGTATTAGATAAATTATCTGAGATGAAGGATATGCTATCTAATCTACAGGCTAACGATATTTATTCATTCGCAGATGTTTCAAGAGAATATGATGTTAAAGCTGATATTATGTTTGCTTATCAGGGAGATAATTTCGTATTTGATAGTATAGGTAGACAAAAGGTAGATGTTATATTCCTAGAATCTGATACACCAAAGAGTGCATTCGGACTTGATG
>JAEELU010000107.1 GCA_016282815.1 Acholeplasmatales bacterium | reverse complement strand
TTAGTTACTAATGTTCTACCATCAGTACCCATACCACCAATTGATTCAGTAACCCAAGTTGGATCTCCTGAGAATAATTCATTGTATGATTGAATTCTCATGAATTTAACAATTCTTAGCTTCATTACAAATTGATCCATTAATTCCTGAGCTTCCTCTTCAGTAATAACACCGTTATTTAAATCTCTTTCGATATAAATATCAAGGAATGTTGAATTACGACCAATTGACATAGCTGCACCATTTTGGTCCTTAACAGCACCTAAATAACCAAAATATAATGCTTGGATAGCCTCTCTAGCATTTGTTGCAGGTAAGCTAATATCACAATTATACTTAGAAGCCATAATCTTTAAATCATTTAAGGCTTTAATTTGCTCAGCAATCTCTTCTCTATCTCTAATTCTTTCAGGTGTCATATCACCTTCAATTAGACTCTTATCTAATTCCTTATGTCTAATTAAATAATCAACACCATATAGAGCTATTCTTCTATAATCTCCAACAATTCTACCCCTACCATAAGTATCAGGTAAACCTGTTAGGATATGAGACTTACGAGCAAGTCTCATCTCAGGCGTATATGCATCATAAACGCCATCATTATGTGTCTTTCTATATTTAGTGAAAATTTCCTTTACTCTATCAGAAACCTCATAGCCATACATTTGACAAGCTTGAACTGCCATTGTAATACCACCAAATGGCTGTAAGCTTCTCTTGAAAGGAACGTCAGTTTGTAAACCAACAATCTTCTCTAGATTCTTATCAAGATAACCTGCATTATGGCTAGTAATTGTCGATATTATATCAGTATCAGCAAGTAAAACGCCACCTTTTGCCCTTTCCTTATCCTGTAATTCTCTTACAATTTTCCATAATCTAGTAGTAGCGTCAGTTGGACCAGCTAAAAAGCTACCATCACCCTCATAAGGAGTGTAGTTTCTTTGAATAAAGTCTCTTACGTTTACTTCATCTTGTGACCATTTTCCAGGTACAAAGCCTTCCCATCCTTTATAAAACATCTTTATCGCTCTCTTTCTTTTAAGCGTATATAAACACTTAAGTGCCTTTATTCTATCATAAACATATTTTATAATCTATATCATATATTACAAAAAACTATAAATTATTTTTATAATTTTATTGATTTTATATTCTTTTTTTATAATAGCGCTTTACGTTAAAAAAGATAACGTTTTAGTTCGAAAAGATGTATTTAAAGGTCTCCTCATCAAATGGGTCACCTAAACCACATTTAGTATATAAATCTGTAATGTTATAGTCACGATCAACATTATAAATTAGCTTTCTATAGGCTTCCTTAGCAGCATCATAATTAGTTTGTGCCATCTTATCGATATATAAGGCACCCATCATACTTGTTGCATAGCTAATATAATATGCAGGTGATTCAAATACTACATAGATAGTATAGTTAAGCATAGCCTCTTTACTATATACATTCTTTAAATTTGGATATGTATTATATATATCATTTATGGCTTTTTCTAAATCACCAACCTCATAGTCCTTAGAATAGCAACGCTTTTCAAGCTCATTAATTACAGCACCTAGGACTACTGTCCAATAGCTATCAACATAATGATCATATAATATTGCCTTTTTTAAATTATCGCTAAAGCCATAATTTGCATATTTAGTTAAATACTCAAAGAATAAATATTCATTTGCCTGTGATTGCGTTTCATTACCATCATAGCTTGTATAACCATTTGTCATATCAGCCATATAATGTCCAAATTCATGAACTACATATGTTGCAGCATGATATCCTTTACCATAAAGAACGAATGGATGTGAGGGAGCATCATCCTGAAGTAATGTATATTGATATGCACCATCATAGCCATTATCCTCATATGTAATATAATAATATCCACCATCACAAAATAATCCATCAGCAAATTCCTTAACAAATCCACCAAAGTAATTGAAATAATCCTCTAGATAATTAAAGCATTCAGTAAATGAATCTCCATAAATAATCTTATTATATATTTCCTTTTCTGATTTAGTTAGTTTACTTACTGCAGCTTCTTTTTCTCCCCACATTTTAGTATATTCGTCAGTTACATATTTAAGTGCAAGTGATAAAAATGAATCAGTTTTACTTATTTCATAATTTCTATAATACATATTATCATAAGCATATTGGAAATAATCATCATATCCATAATATGAGACTAGCTCCTTATGAACAGCCATCATTTGCTTATATAATTTATCTACCTCACTAACAAAGCTTCTAGATGTACTATCAAGCTTATAAAAATCTGCAGTTAACTGACTTTCCAGATTATTTAATTCATAATATCTTTCTGGATAATCCTCTCCAATATTCTCTTCTATTTCTTGATCAGTCATTCCCTCATAATATAATGTTTTAAAGCCACTATGATATATTTCATGAAGAATATCATTTAGCCATTCTTCATATTCTACCTTAGCATTTTTAAATTCAAGAGATTTATTTTGATTTTCAGTCTTACCATATAAATCATATAATAATTCCTCTGAACGAATGGCAACATTAAGCTTCTTAACATATTTTTGTAAATCCTCATCTAGAATTTTAACAAATGTATCATAATCAGTTTCTGCCTTAAGTAGGGCACTTGCTCTTTCCATATCACTTGTAGCTTTTGTGATATCATCATTAGTTAATGAATATTTAATTTTAACTCCCTCTACAGTTTTACCACTTTTCCATGGCTCAACATAAGCCTCACCACTTGTTTGAGATTGGCTACTATTCTTTATAGATGGGCTATTATTTATATTACAACCAGATAGAGTAAATAAGGCTAATAATACTAATAATAAGCTAATTATTCTTTTATATCCCTTTTTCATATTATTATCCTCACATATTATATTTTTTCTTTATTTCATCTATCTTACTATCAATCCAAAGCTCTAATATTTCCTCTGGCTGATATCCTCTACATGATGCAAAAACATTATCATCATACATTACAAGTATTGTAGGAACACTAAATACCTCAAATTTATTAATTAATTGCATTGTGTCATCACTTGCTTCTATGTGATAAAGCTTACAGTCATTTCTTTGCTTTACAATATTATCTAATATTGGCATTAGGGTTAAACAGTTAGCACATGATTCACCTGATACCTCAACTATTGTTATTCCCTTTAGGTATTCCTTATAATTATCCTTATTAAGCCACATCCTTAATCACCCCTAACAAATATTTAGCGTGCCTTACCTCATCCTTAGTAGGAACTCTTGTATCCTTTAAAGGATATTCTATTCCTAAATTTTGATATTTTACTATGCCCATAGTATGGTAAGGTAAAACCTCAATCTTATCTACATTATTTAATGTATCAATAAATTTTCTTAATTTAATCAAATAATCATCGTTTAATGTAATATCAGGTACTAATACATGTCTTATCCAAACATGCACATTATTATCTGATAAATATTTAGCAAAATCTAATATGCTTTTATTATCCTTACCTGTTAATTTAATATGCTCATCATTATCGATATGCTTTATATCTAATAATACCAAATCAGTATATTTAATTAGCTCATCAAATTTATTTAATAAATCCTTATTATCCTTATTAAATATAATACCTGATGTATCTAAGGCTGTATGTACACCTTTTGATTTTAATAATTTAAATAATTCTATTACAAAATCAATTTGAAGTAGTGGCTCACCACCTGATACAGTAACTCCACCACCATTTCTAAAATAGCCTTTGTATTTTAATGCTTCATTTAATACATCCTCTACCTCATATTCTAATGAGTTCTCCTGAGTCCATGTGTCTGGGTTATGGCAGTATTTACATCTAAGTGGGCAGCCCTTCATGAATATTACAAATCTAATTCCTGGTCCATCTACAGTTCCGCCAGCAAAAAATGAATGTATTTTACCCTTCATAAAACCACCATCCTCTCCTTTTATTATAATTTATATAATAATTATTTACAATTATAATACCTATATAAATGAGAAAAGGCGCTATCTCAAAATTGAGATAAGCGTCTTTTCATTAGTCTAAGCTTTATTCAATTTGCTAGCTGATTACTCAAAAAGCCATGTGTTATCCACATCAAATAAAGGCTTACCATCTGAGTCCATTACCTTCCATCCAGTCATATTAGCAACCTTTATAATTGGAATGTAATTTATAAGCTTATATTTATATTCTCTTGCTACATCATCATATACTTCTTCGTATGCCTTAAGGAAATATATATCATCCTTAACAGCATAATATCTTTCATCGACATGACTAAGTATTGTTACTGCCTGCTCAAATGGAATATCCCAGACATAATATATTCCTGAATCAGTACTACAATATCTAGTATCTCCAAGCTCAAGCATAATTTTGTCATTATAATATTGTAATGATTCACGGAAGAGTAAGCTATTTGAATAAAGTATTCTTTCGTATCTGAAGCATGCTCCATTCTTAAATATAAAGCCTTCATATGGCTTTGATGGAACATCATCATAGGTATATTTCTTTATGTACTTATCATAGAAGGTATCAATGTTTTCTATTGTCGCTTCTGCCCACTGGTAGTTTTGGGTATCTGCGAATATATTATTACTTACATTAAATCCAGATGCCTCAAATACTACATCCTCCTTAAATGATATAACCTTAATTGTTTTATAATTTAGTGGTAATACTATCGCAAGTACTAATCCTGCAATGGCAACAAAAGCTGAAACAAATATAATAATTCTCTTTTTCATATTAACCTCTAGCTATTTAATTTCAATTCTAGCCATTCAATTGATAATTCCTTCCATTTAGAAACACAAGGAATTTCCTTATTCTTATCACCACAAGATGTTTCACTATTTGCAAGTGAAAGTCCATGTCCACCCATAGGGAATAAATGATATTCAACATTACAGTTATGTGCTTTATATGCTTCTACTAAAAGTAATGAATTCATCACATGAACTGATTCATCAGTTATAGTACCCCAAAGGAATAAATCAGGTGCCTTTTCAGTTACTTCATTTTCAAGAGATAATCTTTTTAAGATTTCATCATTTAAATTATTATTTAATAAATTTTGATATGAGCCTTTGTGCCAATATCTAGAATTTGCAGTAACTACAGGATAGGCAAGCATCAATAAATCAATTCTTGCATTATAAATATCAGGGTGTAGTGCTACCTCTAAGATATTGTGACCACCAGCACTAAAGCCTAAGCCTATTATTTTAGATACTCTATTATCATTTTCAAATTTATTAATTACATATGCTAAATATTTTTGAGGTAATGGATATACATCCATTGTTTCACGATAATTAACAATAATCGCATGATATCCATGGTTATTATAAAATCTCGCTACAGGCTCAGATTCTCTTGGTGATGTATATTTATATCCACCACCAGCTGAAATAATAATTGTAGGTCTTTTTTTATCATCTATAAAATATTCACGGTAATAATTATCAGTATTTAAAATACTAATCATTTCCTTATTATCACCACTTATTATCTTTAGATAATCATTTCTTAAAACAAGCTTTTCATCCTTTAATATTGTATCAGTAATATTAGGTAAATAGCCTTCTAGCTTTTCTAGTTCCTTTTTATAATGATCAATAAACACCTTATCCTGCTTTTTTAATAATATTGGACCATATCTTAGGCTAAAGCCAGGATACGAATATTGACCTTTCTCAAAAACTATTATTTCGTAATACTTATTACTATCAATGATTGCATACTCATCAGTAATAATATGATTATTAGAGGTAAGAAAACTTCTTACCTCATATGAATCATTGTTAGCCTCAATAATAATTTTAGCATTATTTAATTTTTCTAATCCCTCTTCTAGGATAGATTTAATTAATAATCCACCCATACCAGATATTATTAATGTATCAAATTTAGAATTGATATTTTTTAATCCATCAGATTTAACAACATCAACATATTTTTCTACATTATTTAAAATAATATTTTTATTGGCATTCTCTAGAGGTCCGTCATTAATATCAGAGGCGATTGCATGCTTAACGTTATACCTTTTTATTGCAGTAATTGTAGTTAACGCGTGGTCACATCCGATATCACATAATAGATTACTATCATGTGCTAGGCTTGCAATTAATTCTATTCTATCCATAATTAATGACTTGTCATAAAATCCTTAAGCTTCTTACTTCTTGATGGATGCTTAAGCTTTCTTAAAGCCTTAGCCTCTATCTGACGGATTCTTTCACGAGTAACATTAAATTCCTTACCAACTTCCTCTAATGTTCTGACTCTCCCGTCCTGAAGACCGAATCTTAGAATTAAGACTCTTTTTTCTCTTTCTGTTAAAGTATCTAAAACCTCATTAAGCTCTTCTCTAAGCTTCATCTTAGCTGTATACTCATATGGATCTAGTGCATGTGGGTCAGAAATGAAATCACCTAAAGATGAATCCTCCTCCTCACCAACTGGAGCCTCTAAAGAAATTGGCTCTTGAGCAATTCTTTGAATTTGATGTACCTTCTCTACAGAAATTTCCATTCTTTCTGCAACCTCCTCAGGAGATGGCTCACGAGATAATTCCTGTACTAGCTGACGTTGAACTCTAACAAGCTTATTGATTGTTTCAACCATATGAACTGGGATACGAATTGTTCTTGCTTGATCAGCTACTGCTCTTGTAATAGCCTGTCTAATCCACCATGTAGCGTATGTAGAGAACTTAAATCCCTTTCTATGGTCGAATTTATCTACTGCCTTAATTAATCCCATGTTACCCTCTTGAATTAAATCAAGGAATTGTAAACCACGAGATAGATATCTCTTAGCGATAGATACAACTAATCTTAGGTTAGCATTAACAAGCTTATCCTTTGCATAATGAGCCTTAGCAACCTTAGCCTCTAGCTCCTCGTATTCTTCCTTTGAAATACTACTATCCTCGCCATCGTTAATCTTATCGATTAGCTCCTGTGCATTTCTACCCTCAACAACATCCTTAGCAAGCTGGGTTTCCTCATCAAGTGATAATAGAGGTATTTTACCGATATCCTTAAGATACATTCTAACTGGGTCATCTACCTTAATTGATGAAGGTAATTGATCGTATGTAGAAATATCTATTTCCTCTACATCACTTAAGTTTGGCTCATCAATATTGTCAAGATCATCATCCTCTTCATTTGTTGTTGAAGAAGGAACAACATCTATTTCTAAATTGACTAAAGCATCTACATACTTCTCATAGTCTGTAGCCTCTTCATCACAATATTTCAAAATATCATTTGAATATACTGTGTTGTTGTTTGCCTTACTTAATTCTACTAGTTCCTTAACTGCATCATCGAAATTCATACATTTCCTCCTAATTGTGTGCACGTTTTTCTCTATTTCTTTTATTTTTAAACATCTCATCTATATTTCTGCTTCTCTCAGTATCATCACTTGAGGCTAGAATTCGATCTCGAAGTACCTTATTCCTTAAGCTTATCTTCATATCCTTAATCTTCTCTATGCATTTATTTAGGTCTTCCTCATCAAATGTCTTATTAAGTGATTTACCTAAAACTAAATTTAGGTGCTTATACTGATTAAAGTCATTTTCAGGTATTAGGTTTAAAAATAATTTTTCATCAAATTCATCATATTCCTCGTAATAGTTATATAGAAGTGAAAACCATAAATGTAGGCTACTCTCACTAAATACATCTAAATCATTATTAATTTTTTCATTAATTTCTAATGCTAGCTTTTTTGATTTAGTTGCATAATAGATAAGCCTTAGCTCACATTCCTTGTTTAAATCCTTTGTAGGATCTACTTCCTTGACTATTACCTTTTGATTACCATTGTTTTTTGATTGCTTTTGGTAATCCTCATATACTGCCTCGTATGAGGCCTTTAGATAATCACTAAATCTTTTTAAATATTTTTCCTCTAAAATTGGACTATTTAATGATGAAATTAGATTAAATACGTCAGATTTAACCTTGTTGAGTACATTTTTATCATCAAGGTTCTTATTTAATATAGTTACTCTAAATAAATATTCAACCTCATCGATGATATTATTTTCAAAAAACTCAACATATTTTTCTTTTCCATATTTTAATACAAACTCATCAGGGTCCATATTATCTGGATATAAAACTAAATGAACATCAAAGCCATTTCTTTTAAATACTTCAATTGCCTTTATAGCTGATTTAACACCAGGATCATCACCATCGTAGGCGATTATTACACTTTTGGTATATTTAGCTAAAAGCTTTGCTTGATCATCTCCGAATGCTGATCCTAAACTACACACAGCTTCCTTTAAGCCTGATTTATAGCTTGCGATAACATCCATTTGACCCTCATGGAGTATTACTCTATGCTTTTTATTTATTTCCTGCTTTGCAAGATTTAAATTAAATAATATTTGATTTTTTCTATATATTCTAGTTTCCTTAGTATTTATATACTTTGGCTGGGCTGGATCATCGTTATAGAACTTTCTAGCACTAAAGGCTACTACATTTCCTCTATCATCCTTAACTGGGAACATAATTCTATTAACGAAGAAATCATGATATTTACCCTTTTCATTCGAGCTTATCAATCCGATATCGGATGAATCAAGCTCGTTATAATTCATATCATTTAATACCTGATATAATACATCATATGAATTTGGTGATAAACCAATTTCAAAATCATTTATTATATCATCTGTGATTCCACGAGATTTTAAATATTCGAGGGCTTTATCAGCGCTTTTATCATTTAAAAGAAATTTATTGTAAAAGCTCTTAGCCGTATCCATTATTTTGTAATATTTTGAATTTGGATTTTCTTGTGTCTTTCTACCTTCGTATTTAACTCCATTAAAATCACATAGCATTTTTAGAGCATCAGGAAATTCTACATTTTCGATTAGCTCTATGAATTTAAGCGGATTACCAGATTTGTGGCAACCGAAGCAGGTAAATATATTTTTATCTGGAGAAACAATAAATGAGCCTGTCTTCTCATTATGGAATGGACATAAACCTTTATAGTTTTTTCCTTGCTTTTCAAGCTTTACGTACTTTGAAACAAGTGAAACAATATCGGTTTGTTCATTTAGATTATTTATTTCATCTTGTGTCAAAATACATTCCTCCAATTATAAATTTATTTTATTGTTTAGATAATTTACTAAATCCTCTACCTTAACTACATCCTGAGCCATAGTATCTCTATCTCTTACAGTAACTGTGTTGTTGTTTAATGTTTCATCATCAACTGTGATACAGTATGGAGTACCGATAGCATCCTCTCTACGATATCTCTTACCGATATTCGCAGTTTCATCATATGTTACTGTGAAATACTTAGATAGCTCATCAAATATTTCATTTGCACGCTCAGCATGATTCTTCTTGATTAAAGGTAGAATTGCAGCCTTGTATGGTGCAAGCTTTGGTGATAAGCGTAGAACAGTTCTAATTTGTCCCTTATCATCAGTTTCCTCATCATATGCACTGAATAATACTGAAAGTAACATTCTTTCAACACCTACAGATGGTTCTACAACATATGGTAAATATTTTGTATTATCCTCTGGGTCAAGATATTCAAGGTTTTCCTTTGAATGATTTTGGTGAGCATTTAAATCATAATTAGTTCTTGAGGCGATACCCCATAATTCACCAAATCCCCAAGGGAATTCAAATTCGATATCAGTTGTTGCATTTGAATAGAAAGATAATTCCTTCTTATCATGATCTCTAAATCTTAGCTTCTTCTCATCAACACCGATTGAAACTAAGAACTTCATACAATAGCTTCTCCAGTAATCAAACCACTCAAGCTCAGTACCAGGCTTACAGAAGAATTCTAGCTCCATTTGCTCAAATTCTCTTGTTCTAAATATGAAGTTACCTGGAGTAATTTCATTTCTAAAGCTCTTACCGATTTGACCAATACCAAATGGAAGCTTCTTTCTTGTTGTTCTTTGTACATTCTTGAAGTTAACGAAAATACCCTGTGCTGTTTCAGGTCTTAAATAAACCTCAGCCTTTGCATCCTCAATAACTCCCATATGAGTCTTAAACATTAAATTGAATTGTCTAATATCTGTATAATCTAAAGCTCCACATGTAGGACATACAATCTTGTTGTCATTTAAGAATTTTGTTAATTCCTCATTTGACATACCGTCTCCTGTTTTAGCACCATGAGTAAAATCCTCAATTAGCTTATCAGCTCTAAATCTAGAATGACACTTCTTACAGTCAACAAGTGGATCACTGAATGAACCAATATGACCAGAGGCAACCCATACCTCTTTATTCATTAATATAGCAGCGTCTAGTCCAACATTGTACTTATTTTGTTGAACAAACTTCTTCCACCATTCTTTTTTTATGTTATTTTTTAATTCTACTCCTAAAGGACCATAATCCCATGCATTGGCAAGTCCACCATAGATTTCTGAGCCCTGAAATACAAAGCCCTGCTCCTTTAAAAATCCTACTAAACCTTCTAATGTTATCTTCTGCATAATATCCCTCCAATCGAGAACCCTCGATTTTATTATTATATAATAATAAGTCAAAAAAGACAAGTAAAAACCGAGCATTTTTTTATACTTATTAAACAAAATAAAAATCCACGAAAAATTATACGTGGAATTTTATTATTTTATTAGATTTTTAACATCATTTAGACTATTAAAAATATATTTAACATTTTCTCTAATATAATCATTTGGAGGTGTTAAATCTATAACCATAATAGGTGTGAAATTTCCATTTACGGCCGCCATTAAGCCATTTATTGAATCCTCGATTACGTAGCATTCCTCATTAGTTATATTTAATCTTTTGGCCGCTAGATTAAATATAAATGGATTAGGTTTACCAAGCTTACCTACATCATCTCCAAAGACTGCTGTATCAAAAATATTTATATCTATATTTTTGTTTTTAAATGTAATTTCTGCCTTAGTCTTAGATGATGATGTTGCTAAAGCAATTTTATAATTATTTTTCTTTAGATAAGCTACTAAATCTAAAAAGTATGGCTTAACATCATATTCACCATTATAGATACTATCATTTACTAGCTTATGAATATAATCTCTATATGAATTTATATCTAAATCAGGAAATCTTTCTCTTAGCTCTTTTCTTATTAGATCCTCATTTTTACCACATACAGATATTCTATATTCATCATCTAAATCTAAATTAAATTTTTTGCTTGCAATTTCTAGTGCTCTCTTCCATACATTTTCAGTATCAAAAATAACACCATCCATATCAAATATTACTGCCTTCATTCTCTATAAACCCTTTTATCTATATAAAATTCTGATGTATGATCACTTATCTTTTTTGCAGGTACTCCAGCATGTGTAGTTTTAGGCTCTAATATATCCTTTACTACTACTGCGTTTGCACCTATAGCAACATTATTTGCGATTTTTACTCCACCTAATATTTTAGCACCAGTTCCTACATAAACATTATCTCCAATAACTGGGAATTCATTTGGAGTAGTTGATGAGCCACCAACTGTAACACCAGATTGAACTCTGAAATTAGCACCGATTTTAGCCTTACTATTAATATATAAGGCTCCAAAATGACCGATAGATAAGCCAGGACCACATACATTAATTGGTACACTAGTTGTATATTTCATACTCCATTTATGATGCTTACGAGAATAATGCCTTAATAATATTCTTCCTATTAAGCCCTTTTTATCCTTGTTATGATAATATTCATGCTTACGAAGAATAATTTCATATTTCCATACCTCATCATTCCATTTAGGCTTAAGCCTAGTTTGATGTAAATTAAGCCTATCCTGTTCCATATAGAATTTTAAATCTTCCTTTGTTTTTATCATATATTTAGGCTCCTATTTCAATAATTCATTAATGTAAGGAATAACATATTTAATAATAGAATCATCATTTAAGCTATGCATATCATCTATTAACACACATTTATCATTATAAAGCCTTTCATAGTCTATCTTATGATGAAAATATTCATCATTTTTGGAAAATACTCCCCTAATGTTCTTAATATTTATTTTATTATTTTCAATTAAATCATTATATTTTTTTGTTGCTATTTTTAAGTCATTATAATATTCTTTGTCTAATATAAATTCTTTCTTCCCGTCACTTCTTCCAGGATCGAATTCTCCTTTATAATTCATTCCAAAGGCATTAATAATATCCTCATATCCATTCATTGCAGGATTAATAACTAATGTATTTATATTTTTATTATTACATAAAGTAACAAAACCACCCATAGACATACCAATAACTAAATCTGGTTTTTCTTCATTTAAATATTCATCTATCCACTTTAGAGCCTTTAATGGATTATGAGGTACCTCTGGTGATAATACATTAACATCTTTCATATTTTTTTTAATTGTTGAATATGTATGAGATGTTTCTTTTGCTCCACCAAGACCATGTATATAAATTATCTTTTTCATGTTTTTCTCCTTAAAAATAAAAATGATAAATTCTACTACTTATCATTTTTATACTATTTTTTCGTATATTAATCTTTTAGGTTCATCCTTAATTCTATGATACATTACATAGCCACATAGAGTATATCCAAGCTTTAAAGCTATATGCTGAACGGCAAGGTTTTTAGGGTGTGTATCAATTCTAATTGATTTCTTATTTATTGATTTAGCATAGCCTTCTGCGTAAATCATTAGATTCTTAGCGACACCTCTACCCCTATATTCTTCCTTTGTACAGATTCTATGTATAGTAATATAATCATTAGTATCAGTTATCCAATTTCCAAATATATCATCATATTCTGGTTCTATACCATCATATGCACAGACACCTACTACTCTATCATCCATGATATATACGTAGCATATCCCATTGATGATATCCTTTAAAAGATCATCCTTAGATGGATATCCATCATCACCATTCCATTGCTTAGAGCCTGATTGCTTAAGATAGAATCTCGCATCCTCAACACATTCCATTATTTCCTTAATATCTAAAAGAGTTGCTTTCCTAATCATTATTTTCCACCTCTTTTATAACATTATTGAAATCATCTACACCAAAGCCATAATGATTATATAAATCATTTAAGCTTCCGTGTGGAATAATTGAATCATCATTAAATAAATGCTTATATACTCTAGATTTATACTGCTTAGATTCCTTATAATCTAGTATCTTCTCATATAATGAGCCTGATTGTATTACAGTTTCTACTACTATTATATGCTTATATTTATTAAATAAATTATCAAGCATATTAGTATCCATAGGTCTTATAAATCTTGCATTACATAATCCAATATTCTTATTAGATTCCTTGATGTATTTTTCTAAATATTTTAATTTAGCTCCGTAGGCAATAATTACTATGTTCTCTCCGTCTCTTAGCATATCCCAGCTATTATCTACTGTATATGAATAATCAACGCTAGCTATATCATCACTACATCTAGGATAACGGATCGCGATAGGATTTTTAATTGTGAATGCATAATTAAATATTCCAATTAGCTCCTGCTCATCCTTTGGCATTGCTAAATAGAAATTAGGCATAGAATTAAACATGCTGATATCATATAGGCCATGATGGGTAGTTCCATCCTCACCGACTAAGCCTGCTCTATCGATGCCAACTATAACATGTAAATTTTGTCTTGCGATATCATTTAACAATTCATCATATGCTCTTTGAGCAAATGTAGAATACATAATTAATACTACATTCTTATTTGATAGGGCAATACCTGCACTCATTACGGCAGCGTGCTCCTCTGCAATACCTACATCTATGAAATCATTAGGGTATAATTCCGCAAAGCCGTCAAGCTTAGCACCCTCCTTCATAGCTGGAGTTATAACAGTAAAGTCTGTATTCTTTCTTTTTTCAATTAGGAAATTACCAACCATTCTAGAATAAGAAATCTTATTTTCATTCTTATTAAGTGGCTTTCCTGTTTCAATATCAAATGGAGGAACACCATGGAAATTACCTTTCTTGTCCTCTTCACTTGGCTTATAGCCCTTACCCTTAATTGTTTGTAGGTGTAATACTACAGGGCTTTTAGCCTCCTTTATTCTCTTTAAAAGCTTAATTAAGCTTTTGATATCATGTCCATCATATGGTCCATAATAATCAAAGCCCATATCCTCAAATATATTATCCTGCTGGAAGAAGCCTTTTATACCACGCTTAAATTGGTGGAAGGTATGAACAATTCTTTTTGGTAATATTGTGGTTAATACCTTTTTTATACCTCTATTTAAGGCAGTACCTCTTAGCTTATTAAATGCGTGTGATAGGGCACCAACAGACTTTGAAATTCCCATTTTATTATCATTTAAAATAATGATAGCTCTTTTATCATTAGTTTGACCTAAATAATTTAGTCCCTCTAACGCAACACCATTCATTATTGAGCTATCACCTATTAGTGATACAACCCTTAAATTACTGTTATCAGATTTTAGGATACCACTCATAGCTGAGATTGATGTTGAAGAATGTCCTGATTCCCATACGTCATATTTTGATTCACTTTTATTAATATATCCACTTAGACCACCATATTGTCTTAATGTAGTAAAATCCTTAGCTCTTCCTGTAAGAATCTTATGTACATATGACTGATGACCAACATCAAATAGGAATTTATCCTTTTCAGGGTCAAATACGTAATACATAGCTATTGTTATTTCTACAACACCTAAGTTACTACTTAAATGACCACCAGTTTTAGATATATTTTCAATTAAGAAGATTCTAATTTCCTTAGCTAGCTCCTTAAGCTCCTTTATTGATAGGTCTTTTATAAATGATGGATCCTTGATAGAGTATAAATCAATCACAATATCACCACATTTTTCATAAAAATATTATACTTTATAATATTCCATCTTTCAATAAAAGAAAAGGAATTGAGGTATTTAAATACTCCAATTCCTAGTTTATTTTAGTTAATATCGATACTTACAAGCTCATAGCCTGTAGAATCAATTATACTTTTTATTTTTGATTCATCAATTAAATCATTTGATATAAATGATGTAATATTCTTTTTATGATTAGATTTAACCTTTTTTACATCTAATTCCTTTCTTATTACATCATTTATATGTGCTTCACACATACTACACTTCATACCTTTAATTCCTAATACATACTTAAACATAATACTCCTCCTATAATGCTATATCTAATACCATCATTAACACAAAGCCAACTGCTAGACCGATTGTTGCTAAATTTGAATGCTTACCCTCATTAGCCTCAGGAATCAATTCCTCTACTACTACATATATCATCGCTCCAGCCGCGAATGCAAGTGTAAATGGTAATATTGCAGAAATAAAATAAGTTAACAATATTGCTAGTAATGATGCGATAGGCTCTACAACACCAGATAAGAACCCATAAAGGAATGCTTTAAATTTGGATAAGCCCTCCTCCATAAGTGGCATAGAAATAATTGCACCCTCTGGGAAATTTTGAATTGCAATACCAATAGCTAATGCAAGCATAGCTTCATTTGATATTGTGTTATTGATACATCCTGCAATAATAACACCAACTGCCAATCCCTCAGGTATATTATGTAATGTTACTGCAAGCATCATCTTAAACTTATTACTTAGCTTATTATTCTTAATACCCTCTTCTTGCTTATCGATATGTATATGAGGGATAACTATATCTAAAAGATATAAGAATGCCATACCAACCAAAAAACCAAGTGCTGGAATTAGCCATTTTAAATAGCTACCATCCTGATATGTTTCAATCGCTGGCTGTAGTAAGCTCCAAATTGAGGCAGCTATCATAACACCAGATGCGAAGCCTAATAATACCTTTTGTAATTTAGGATTAATATTTCTTTTTAAGAAAAATACCATAGCACTACCAAGTCCAGTACCAATCAAAGGTATAAATAAACAAAGTACCATAAATCCATTCATAATATATCCCTTCTTTCTTAATAATTTATCTATTTTATATTAGTTAATCTTAACTAACTTACATTATGATATCACTTATTATAGTTATTGTCAACTAACTTAAAACAAAAAAGAAAAGACGACCGAAGTCGCCTTTTGAATTATATAGAGCCTTAATTATTAGCTTAAATTACTGTTGACCAAATCTCTGGCTTATTATTAGAATCAAAATGCCAATAATTACCACTTGAAATTTGTGTTTCTGAATAATAGAATCTTGTTCTACTAGTTATAGTATAATCAAAATTACTCTTTACTGAATTCCATGTTTCTAAAGTACTACCATAGAATACCTTATATAAAACACCACAATACTGGAATGAATTATATTCTATTTCTGTAGTAGTGCTAGGTATTACTACATAGCTTAAATTACTACAACCATAGAATGCATAAGTATCAATAACCTCTAAACCCTCTGGAATTATTACACTAGTAATACTCTTATTATAATAGAATGCATATGAATAAATATCATATTTTGTTACTGTAGTACCATTTATTTCGAAGCTTGCAGGTAATGTAATTTCTGTTTCATTTCCATTATAGCCTAATAGATAGCCTTCACTATTACAATAAGCAAATATAAATCCATTTGAATCAGTTGTTATGATTGAATCATCTGTAGATGATGTATGAATACTTAATGCATAACATCCAGAATGACCAGCTGTTGAGCTACCTTTAGAAGGATTTACACTTGATGATAAATCATATACCTCAACAAGCTTATAACAATATTCAAAAGCATATGAGCCAATTGATGTTAATGTGCTTGGTAATGTAATACTTAATAATGACACATCATTATAGAATGCATAAGTATCAATTGTTTTAATACCATCAACAAAATTTACATATTTTAAGTTTAGAGATTGAGCAAAAGCATACTTTCCAATAGATTCAACACTTGATGGTATTGTAACACTATTTAATTGATCAAAATTATAAAATGCATATTGACCAATTGATGTTACACCATCAGTTACTACAAGATCTACTACCTTTGTATATTTATTCTCGTTATATGTTACAAGTCCATCAGCATCTAGCACATAGAATGTCATATCCTTTTCAGTATTATACATCGGATTTGAAGATTGGCTTAAGAATGATATAGATGTCCAATCAGCAATTGTACCATTATAATATACATTTTCTAATGCTCTATCATAATCAAATATATTATTAGCAAATTCTATATTTTTTGCACCAATTATAACATCAGCTAAAGATGAACAGCTTGAGAAGGCTGAATTACCAATTGATGTTAGATTTGATGGTATAGATAAGCTTGTTAGACCAGTACATTGGCTGAATGCATATTGACCAATTGTTTCAATTGTATCAGGCAATGCTAATGATATTAGGCCTAGATTCTTATAGAATGCGTAACCATTAATAGTAGTTAAGCTTGCAGGGAATACAATGCTTGTCACCATATTGAATCCATAGAATGCATAATTAGCAATTGTAGTTGTTCCATCTGGAATAACTAGATTTTCTACTAATGTATATTTATTATCATTATATGTTACTGTTCCATTTTGATCTTTTAAATAGAAATTAGTAGCATAATACATTGGAGTTCCATAATTAGCAGTAATATTATTTGCCATCCACTCATCAATTGTTCCATCATAATATACATTTGTAAGAGCAGTACAGCCATAGAACATTGCATCACCTAATGTTACACCACTAAAGCCAATTTCAATATTCTTTAATGCTGGACAATTATAGAATAGGTATGTGCCTAGTTCAGTGATTGTGCTTGGAAGAACAATATCAGTTAATAATGCACATTCACTGAATGCCTCATAGCCAATAAATTCTACTCCTTCAGGAATTACGATGCTTGTAATCTTATCCTTAGCGAAGCAATTTTCACCAATTCTCTTTAGTGTAGAAGGAAGTGTAACTTCATTTATAACGTTAGTATCTGTAACACCATATAATCCATTATCAAATGCAGAATTACCTAATTCTTCTACGCTTGTATTAGCTAATAATACCTTTTGAAGCTTTGCCATATGTGCAAAACCATAGCTACCAATGTATTTTAATGATGTTGGGAATGTAATGCTTGTTACCTTATTACAATCATAGAATGCATAATCAGATACACCAATAACACCCTCAGGGATAACTACATTTGTAACATAAGATAAATATGTTAATGAATTAGTACCTATTATTTTACAATTAGCATTAATTGTTAATGTATTCATATATTGACTTGTACGTCCATATAGATATAGATATGGATTATTCTCATTACCTAAGTAATTTACATAATTTTCATAGGTAACCTTCAAATTACCACAGTTACTGAATACATATTCGCCATATACTCTTTCAAGAGTATCAGGTAAAGAAAGATTAACTAGGCTTGTACAATTATTAAATGCTCTATTCTTAATATACTTTAATCCGTTATTAATTGTGATATCAGTTATTCCTGTACAACCATCAAATGCTGATTCACCGATTGTGCTAACTGAGCCTGAAATAGTAACCTTCTTTAGCGCTGTTATATTCTTAAATGCTCCTGTAAAGATATCATATGTATCATATTGAACACTGTTCTTTTCAAAGCCATCTGGAAGAGTGATTTCAGTTTCATCACCATCATAGCCGTATAGGTAACCCTTACCACTTAATACTACAAAAATGAATCCATTAGAGTCCTTCTCATACATTGATGGTTCGGATAGACTAGTATGTATTTCTTGAGCATAATATGCAACCTTACCATATGTTTCTGCACCAATAGTAAATGTTAATCCAGATAGATTGTAAACCTCTAATAATTTTACACATCCACTAAAAGCATTGTCACCAATTGATGTTACATTTGCAGGAATCACTATAGATGTTAATGATCCACAGCCATTAAATGCACTTTGACCAATTTGTGTAATTGTACTTGCTAGAGTAACTGATTTTAACGAACTACAATTTGAGAACATTAATCTTAAAACTGATCTTGCACCATCTTCAAACACAACAGTCTTTATATTACTACAATTACTAAATATTGATGTACTAGCGTAATTTAGAGATGTAGATTTTACAGTTACTGTCTCAAGATCGTCATTACTAGCAAATTCATAGCATGTATTTGTCATTTGAGTTAAATTAGTAGGTAATGTAACTGATTTTAAGCCAGAATCATAGAATGCATATTGGCTAATATTTTCTAGACTGTCTGGTAAATCAATAGATTCTAATTTTGGACACTTAGAGAATGCATAAGTATTAATTGTTGTTAAATTTGGTAATTTTACTTCTCTTAAATTTGAGCATTGGTAGAATGCATAATCATAAATACGTGTATTTTCACCATCTGGCATCTTTGATAAATCTACAGTCTCAATTTCTGAGCTTTGGAATGCATAATTACCAATAGTCTTAGTTAATTCAGAAGCTACAATATTCTTAATACCTGAATATGCAAATGAATATGAACCAATAAATGTTACAGTATCTGGAATTATAAGTTCCTCTAATGCTGTACATGACATGAACATATAATTTCCAATTTGCTTAATATTACCTAAATTAACACTTGATAATAGTTCACAATTATTAAACAAATATGAACCTACTGTGCATGTATTTGTTAGACCAGTACAATTAACTGTTGTTAATTTCTTACAGTCTTCAAATGCTCTATTTCCTAATGAAGTTACATGTTCACCAATATTAATTGTTTTAATACTTGATTTAGAAAAAGCATATTCACCTATTGATTCAACATTCTTTAAGTCAAATGACTCTAAACCAGTTTGATAGAATGCATAGCTTCCAATTGTTGTTACAGTGCTTGGAATAATTACCTCTTTTAGTCCTGAAGCATTTTTAAATGCCTCGGAAACAATTTCAGTTATATCACCATTAATCTTTACAGTTTCTAGTGTTGATGGAACATAATTATAATATGTAGATGTTTGACCAAATGTATAATTTAATGTGCTATAAGATCCACCATTACCTAAGAATGGTAATTCAAGATATTCAATAGAGTGATTACCCTTTAATATTTTACCTAATGATGTTATTGTATTTGGAATAATCAACGATTTTAATGAATTACATCCATAGAATGCTGATTCAAGTAATATTTCACAATTTTCATTTACTTCAACATTTTCTGAAGTCTTTTCAGCCCTAATAAGCCACTTATATGGATTAATATTATTTCCAAAATATAAACCACCCTTATATTTTGTAAGTGCTATCTTATTACAATTATCGAATGCATGTTCACCAACTGAAATTATGCTATCACTAAAGTCAACCTCTGATAAGCTTCTACAACCTGAAAATAAATATGGTGCAATTTCAGTAATACCTAAATTTTTGAATGAGAAGCTTGACATAGATTCACAATTTTTAAATGCTGCAGAACCAATTGAATTAACAGTTGATGGTAATGTTAAATTATTTAATACATAGCAGTTTTGGAAAGCATTTGTTCCAACTGATGTTATTTCTCCTTCAAAGACAACCTTTTGTAAGCCGTAACAATCCATAAATAGCATATTGCTGATTTGTGTAATACTTGATGGAATAATAATGCTTGTAAGTGAACTACAGCCACTAAATGCTGCCTCGCCAAGAACTGTAATATTATTTGATAGATTTATCTTTCTTAAGCTTGAGCAATCAGCAAATGCATAATCACCTATTTCCTCTACTGTATTAGGAATAGTTATCTCCTTTAAGCCTGAGCATCCAATAAACATATTTGAACAAATAGTTGTTGAATTATTTAATGTTACATTTGTTAATTCCCTACAATATGCAAATGTTTTATCACCAATATTTGTTAGTGAATCAGGAATTACTAGCTTTTTAATACTAAAGCCATAGAATTGATAATCCCCTAATTGTGTTACTGTATCAGGAATATTAATTTCCTCTAATTGGCTAAATTTATTTGCTCCTAAAGTAATAGCTCCTTCAGAATCTATTAGATAGAATTTTGAAGCCATATACATCGGAGTATCGTATACACTACTAAATGATATATTAACCCAATCAGCCAATGAGCCTTCATAATATACATTTTTTAAATTACTCAAGCTTGAAAAAGTTGAATTAAGATTAGAAATTTCACAAGCCAAATCTAATGATTCTAAATTTTGGAAATATGTAAAATAATCGCCATATTGACCACTAATACTTCCACTCAAGCGAAGGGTTTTCAATGATGATGGAATTACTGTAGTTTCGTAATATGAAATACCTTTAAATAAGTAATATAGACTGTCACCATAACTAGGTATATCTAAATATTCTAAGGATAAGCATTGATAGAATATTGAATTATTCAAAAATACATCCTCAGGGACTGAAATACTTGTGTAATCACCAAACATAAATGCGCCCTGATCAATTGAATAAATATCATCAGGTACTACAATTTCCTTAGAGTCACCTATATACGCGATTAAATATTTATCTGATCCGTCCATGTATGTCACAAAGCCATCTTCTATTGTATAAAAATCATCTACATCATCTGTTACATCTAATGCATAAGATGCTACATAACCATTAGATGATGAATATGAGCTAATAGATAAATTAGATTTATTTATTACTTGTCTTAGCTTAACGCAATATTCAAATGCATAACTATCAATTGTTTCTAATGTTTCAGGTAATGTAATTGTATATAAGCTATAGCAATATTCAAATGCATAAGCACCAATTACCTTTATTTTTGGTATATTAAGATTTCTTAACTTTTTACAACTTATAAAAGCAAAATTGTATATAGTTTCACAATTTTTTAATGTTACATCAGTTAGATTATCACATGACTGGAATGCACGAATATCAATATAATTAACATCTTCAGAGACTACACTCTTTAAATTTATACATTTATTAAATGCATATTCACCAATATATACTACACCAGTTTCTAATGTTACTGTTTCAATTAATGTATTCTGACTGAAGACTTCATTATCTATTTTAGTAGGATAATTTCCTATTTGTTCAATAACCAAATCTTTGTCTTCTACTTTATAGGAAATAATTGTTGCGTATGTTATATTGTTTTGGTCAGTTTTTAAATAATATGAAAGCTTATCCGTAACGAATACACTTCTAGGCTCATCTAATGATGTATGTACAACCTTTGCATAATAGCCAACTGAACCATTTCCAGAAGAACCTGCTTCAACGTCAACATCATCACTTAAGTTATAAACCTCAAGCAGATTTTCACATCCACTGAATGCTGAAGATCCGATATCCTCTACCGCTGCCGGAATAGTCAATACTGTTAAATCAGAATTATTTACGAAGGCATATGAGCCTATTTCGTAACTAGAAATAACATTATTATTTATTGTTACATTTTCAGGTAATACTATTTCCTTATCATTACCATCATATCCAACTAATAATGGAGAATCAGTAGGATCATCAGAAACTACTGCAAATATAAAATCATCATTTTTTACTAAGATTGAATCTTCAGTGTTAGAATTATGAACAACTAAAGCATTATATGCTAGATAACCGCATTCATAATCACGTGGGGCTAATGAATAGTCAGAATTGTTAAATACCTCTATAAGCTTATGACAAGCATCAAATGCATAAGAACCTATAGTTGGTGTTGAATTTAATGTTACACTCAACAATGTTGAATTATAGAATGCTTTCATACCAATTTCATTTAATGTAGTTGGCAAAACAACACTATTAATTAATGCTCCATTAAATGCATTTTCTTTAATTGCTGTTACCTTTTCTGGAATAACAATATCAAGTGGAGCACCATCCCTTAATCCTAAAATTGTACATGATGATTGATCTGAATTAAAATCAAAGTAAATAAATTCTTGAGATATTTCAAATTTACCTGTAATATTCTTATCTTCACTAATTTCAAATGTATAAGTTTTCTCACTAGATAGTAATGTATCACCATCATACCAACCAGCGAATTCATAACCAATACAAGGCTTGGCAACTAGCGTAGCTTTGTTTTGATAGGCATAGAATTCACCACTGCCTGATACAATACCTTTAGATTCTTCAATATCATCTAAGGTTAAAACATATTTATTAGCACTATACTTTATTTCTACTGTTGTAGTTCCATCCTCTAAAATAGTTGCTTGATTGAATTGCTCAACAGTATACCCGTTATAGCTAATGGCTTCTGCGTTTGTCTCCTCACCTATTGTGCCAATAAGAGTCTGCAATGCTACTAAATCATATTCACCATTTGCATTCTCAATTAGGTGCTTAACCTTGTATCCAGCCTCTGTTGAATCAACTGCACCTGGTTTTATAGCATCAGGAATATCAACACTTTCCAACGTATTATCAACAGTACCACGATCCTTAGTTCTAACAACAATAGGTTCAACAGTACTTGGTGTTGTTGTAGGAGTTGTTGATGGAATAGTTGGAGTAGTTGTAAGAGTTGTAGTTGGCTCCTCCTTTGATGGAGTTGTAGTTGGAGTAGGCTCTACAGTAGTACTAGGAGTCTCATTAGTTGTAGAATTCGAAGTACCATTTTGTGTGCCAAAGCATGAAGCTAAAGCAAATGTTGATAATAATGATAATGCGATAAATATTTTCTTTTTCATGCTTTAGCCTCCTACTCTGTAATAGTTATATTTTGAACTGCAACAATTGTTAAATCACTTGTAATAATTGCACTTTCAGATTCATATGTAGTTGTATAAATAATATAAACCTTATATTCTCCAGCTTGAGTGAATACTGGAGTTTCCTCAGTCCAAGTTGCACCCTCATCTATAGAATATAAAACAGTATAATCTGCATCCATATCTTCAGTTGAGTATACTATTCTTGATGCATAAACTCTATCTACATCAGATAAGCTTACCGTTCTATCAATTGGGTTAACAACTGATAAATGAATTGAATTGACATTTTCAGTTAAGGATCCACCTGGTTCAGGTTTAGGTCCTGTTCCATCATATATTTGTGCCTCATATGGATATACGAAATGAACACTTCCTGTCAAAGGAACAAAGCCTTCAGCAGTGACCTCATAATCGAAATCTGCAACACCATTTTGCATAGGAGTAACAGAAACATCGACTGTCATTTCCTCATTAGTCAAATTATTATAATATTTAGCATTTTTAACGATACCTGTATAAATGTTGTATGTATCAATAGTTGGAGAAATAGTTGAACCATCAGATGATGTCAATAACATAGTTTCATTATTTGCTTCTCCACCAGCATAATAAATATAAGTTAGAGTTCTACCATCATTTGATAATAAACTAATATTATCAGAAATCATATTCAAGGCATCAGTTGTGATACCACCAGTAGTAATTAATACAGTTGACTTACCCTTTGTTACGATTGTAGTTCCCACTTTAAAATAAATATCAACTTCACCAAGCTCATCTACTGATAATTCATCTTGATATGTGATACCATCAAGTGAATATTGTACTGGACTTTCAGATATTACAAAATCAAAAATTGTACCTGGATAATATGTTAAATTATTCTCTAGAGAATATGTTGGGAAATTACTTGGAGGTGTTTGAGAGAAATAAACACTTATTATTTTTCTAACACCACTAGTAGTGTCATCAGGGAATACTACAAATTCTATATCAGCCATAACGCCATCTTCAAATTCCAACAAATTACTACTGCTTACTGTATAATTAGTTGAATTAGCATCTACTACATCAGTTGGTAGATTCATATATCCACTAAATGTAGAAATACCAAAATTTGTAGCTAAAGTAGCTGTACTAATTTGATATTTACCATCAGTTGCTGTTAGATTAGATGTATTGTAATAATAACAATCATCACCTAATGCAGAAACTAATATATCATCAACTGTAATTGTTAATTCAAATATAGTTCTAGAATCGTAATAAGTGAAATAAACCTCTGTATTAATTTCATAATCACCACAATCTATTACAACATTAACTGTGTTTTTACCATCCTTAAGCTCAAAATAGCCTTCAGTCTTATAATCATAATTAAATGTTACATCATCATAATATAATTCAGAATTACCTACTGTGAATATTGCATTACCGAATAGGTCATCTGCTAAAACACCATTATATTTATTGAATGATGATATTCCATCAATATTTAAATAACCATCATTAATCGAATCTGTGTCAACTAGCTTTACCTCATATGATGTTAAGCTTATTTCAGCCTTAGCAGGATTATAATACTCACTAATGCTATCAGGTATTACAACATTTAATTCATATGTTGCTGTACCCATCTCTAGATTACCATTAGCATCAAATGTAGAATTAGCTAATTCTTCGCTATCTGCTGTAGCACCATTGATTTCAATAAAGTCAGATAAGTTAATTTTGCCAAGTGCTGTATTGATATCCATACCAGCAACTAAACCAGGTATTGTAATATTGTCCTTATATTCAATTGTTAAATCAGCCTTAGAGATTTGAACGATACCATAATCTTCCTTATCATAATATCCATCACAAGTAATCTTGTAATATGTTCTATAATATCCAGGAGTTGTAAATTCAGGTAATTCATCTGTGTATTCACCATCTACTGATGTCTTATATTGAATTTTTGCACCCTCAGTTTCAACATTAATTGTTATTGAATGAGCTAAGCCATCATATTGACCATAATATCCATCTGCATTATAAACAATATTTGAATATGTGACAGGTGTATCAGTGTTATCACCGATTGTATCAATTATTTCCTGATAATCTGATTCAGATGGAGTACCAACTGTGATTTCAACCTCATTTAATTCTTGGTTAGCTCCCTCTTCATTTTCGAATTCATTAGATACATCAGTTAACCAGTTATCTACAATCTCGTTATATTCCTCATCATCATCTAATACATCTTCTTCTGGAATTGTGATTTCATATTTAGAGTTTGTGATATCAGTAAGCTTACCACTAACTAGGTTACCTAGCTTGTTATCGAATACGTATAACTCAGTTACACCACGATATACTGAATATGTTTGAACTATTTCAGCTCCAACCTTAGCAACCTGGATACCGAATACTGTACCTCTAACTGCCATGACTGAGTTATTTGATGATAGGAAGAATTCCTCATCCTGATCAAGTGGCTTTTGAATTTCTGCTAAAACCTTACCGCTTGTAACAAATACATTTGTCTTATATTTGTTTTCACCCTCGGATTTTAGATTTATAGTTGTATTCTCACCTAAATAAACATATTTATCCTCATCGAATTTAATAACTAATACTGAATTAGCCTTAACCTCGATTTTATCACCATCGTAAAGGTTCATACCTCTAAAGCATTCAGATGTTTCATATTCATCTGTAACAGTAGCCTCTCCCTCAATCTGAACAATCTTAATAGTTCTTGCAGATTGAATAAGCTGTGTAGTTATTGTTGGCACTGGATTTGAGCTTGGTTCTGCTTCAGTTGTTGTTGTAGTTGTTGGTTCTACATTAGCTCTACTTGTTGTTGTAGGAGTATCTCCTTTTTGAGTAGTACTTGTAGGAACCTCTGTTGTAGTTTGAACTCCACCACCTGTTGTTGTAGATGTTTGATTATTTGAACCTAAACCATTACATGATGTTAGCACAATTACAAATGCAAACAACAGTGATATTAATAATGCAAATCTAATTTTCCTTTTTCCCATATTTGTTCACCTAATTATCCTTTTATAACTCAGTAGCTTCAGATTCGTTTTGTTTGATTGCTTCATTATTTTTAGAATTATCCAAATTTAATGTAGCAATCTTTCCTTTATGTTTGACATCCTTTGGAAATTCATCATAGCCTATAATGTCTACTACCTCATAGCAGGTAATTGGCTCCTTCTTGTTTTTAAACATTCTGTCGCCTGCATCAATTACCTTTACTCTATCCTTGATGACCTCATATACATCCTTAGAAATCAATACCTGATCTCCTGCAGCTGAGGCTTCAATTCTAGATGCTGTATTTACCGTATCACCTATTGCGGTAAAATCCATTCTAGTTTTAGAACCGATATTTCCAATTACCGCATCACCGAAATGCACACCTACACCAAATTCAAGCTTTTTATTATACTTTTCTTTAACCTGGTCACAAATTGCCTTTCCTTCTTTTACTATTCCATACGCTGAACATACAGCCTTGAATACATAATCGTCTAAATCTACAGGGGCATTAAATATTGCCATAACACAGTCACCTATAAATTTATCTACCATTCCACCAAACCTAAATACCTGATTTGTTGCCATCTCTAGGTAGCCATTTAATACATCTACTACCTCCTCTGGTGTAAGTTCCTCACTCATCTTTGTAAATCCTCTAATATCTACGAATAGACAAGCAACATTTCTTTTTCTTCCACCTAAGCTCATTGCATCCTCATCCTTATCAACTAAGGCCTCTGCAACATCAGGAGAGATATATCTTTTAAATGTTCCAATTACTTCCTTCTTGTGCTTATATTCAGAATAGTAGTGATCTGCTATTACTAATACAAATGCAACTATCAAAATCAAAATAGGTAATGAAATGAAATAATAGGTTTTGGCTGAGTGAGCTATGAAAAGGATAACAAACTCAATTCCAATTCCAACTCCAAATACTGCTATACCTAAATAGAATGCTAAGCAAGTCATCGATAGGGCAATTATGAATATCACTATTACGTTTAGAATCGTGTATAAATAATTAGGAATTCCTAAATATAATCTATCATTCATTAATGATTGAATTACATTACATTGAACCTCTACACCAAACATCTCTCCGATTGGTGAATTGTATATATCGTTTGATAGGCCTGTATCAACTGCACTGGCATATGAACCAAATATTACAATTGAATTTTTAGCATTTCTAATCGACCTTACGTTTCCTTCTATTAAATCTGCAAGTGATATGTAATTAAATCCACTCATTACATTTTGAACTTTACCATCACCTGTATAATTTAATTCAGGTCTAGCGAAGTAATCAAAATAGTAAGCTGTTCTTTTTATATAATCATTAGGGGTTTGTCCTGTATTTTGGCAGTACATAGAATATATCGAGTAGGCTAAGCTATCATAGCCTTCACCCTTAAGATATGTTTTTCTTATTGCTTCATCGCTATCTGTTATCGCATCAACATATCCAATTGCTTTAGCTGATTTTTGGATAGTACTAGATAATCCGTATGGTGCTTCAGTTCTTGACATACCATTAACACCTAATACTACGTTGTGCTTACTAATAGCATTTGCAAGCTCAACATCAACCTCATCACAACCATAGGCGCTATTGAAGATAATATCAAATCCTATAGCTGCTGGAATTGCATTTCTACTTGCCCAATTGTTTAAGATATCAGCGAAATATTTTCTATACTCTACCGCATTGTAGGAATGATACTTTTCTATTGTTGCATCATCAATACCTACAATATAAATTTCCTTAGTGGCTTGCGATTCATGCTGGAATATAGAATCGTTTATTTTGTTATCTAATCCACCAAGTGGAGTCCAGAAATTAGACACGATCGATAATATTAAAGTTAATACTGCAGCGCCAATTGTGAAAATTAAGCTCCTAATACTAAAATGAAATATTTTCTTTTTCATACTTTTCCCCTAAAATTTTTCTATAAACCCAAATTTTTTAAAATTATAACATATATGTTATATGTTATCAATATAACAGCCATAAATAGAAAAAATGAGAGGATACCTCTCATTTTTATAAAAGTAATAAATATGATATTTATTAATCCATCCAAGATGGGTCAGAAGGGTTCTTTTGGAACTTTAATACCTTAGCAATATCGGCTTCACTGATGTATTTTTCGTCAGCTGCAACCTTAACTAATGTTTCAAAATTAGAAATTGAATGATTCTCACAATTAGCTGCATTTAATCTTTCAATACCCTTTGTTAAGCCATAAGTAAAGATAGATACGATACCAAGTACATTAGCACCTGCTTCTCTTAAAACCTCTACTACCTCAAGTGAAGATCCACCTGTAGAAATTAAATCCTCTACTACTACAACCTTCTTACCTTCAGGTACGATACCTTCGATTTGGTTTCCTCTACCATGGTCCTTAGCGCCACCTCTAACATAGCCCATTGGTAAGCCTAAAATCTCTGAAACCATAGCTGCGTGAGCGATACCAGCTGTAGATGTTCCTTCGATAACCTCTACATCAGGATAATACTTCTTTATTGTGTCAGCTAAGCCATTTTCTACTACCTTTCTTACCTCAGGATAAGATAGAGTTAATCTATTATCACAATAGATTGGTGACTTGATTCCAGATGCCCAAGTAAATGGATCATTTGGCTTTAAAAATACTGCCTTAATCTTTAATAAATTTTTAGCAACCTCTACGGCTAATTCCTTTTCGTTCATCTTAACAAAACTCCTTTACACATTGCTTATATGCAGCTACAGGGTCAGCTGCCTTTGTTATACTTCTACCAACTACGATATAAGATGCACCTAGCTCCTTAGCATAGGCTGGTGTTGCAACTCTCTTTTGATCATCCTTAGAGTCACCTGCAAGTCTAATACCAGGTGTAACTGACATGAAGCCAATTTCTTTAATGATTGATGCTTCAAGTGCACTACATACTACACCATCAAGACCAGCTTCCTTAGCATTTAATGCATATTTTCTAACGATATCAGCTGATGTTTTTGTACTATCAACTAATAATTCATTATGTAATACATCATCGTTAATTGATGTTAATACTGTAACAGCGATAAGCTTAGTTTTCTTACCACTTTCAGTCATATTTAAGCCTTCACGAGCAGCCTTCATCATTTCGATTCCACCTTCTGCGTGAACATTAGTGATATCAACACCTAAGGCACCAAGCTTTTCCATTGCAGCCTTAACTGTATTAGGAATATCATGAGCCTTTAAATCTAAGAAAATTCTAAAGCCTTGCTTCTTTAATTCTCTTACTAGCTCTGGTCCTTCCTTAAAGTACATTTCCATACCAACCTTAAGGTATGGATTCATACCCTTAAATGGCTTTAGGAATTCGTACAATTCTTCCTTCGATTTGAAATCACAAGCAATAATTACATCTCTTTCCATTATTTACACCTTCCTATTATGTCCTCTAAATTTTCTATATGATATTCATTCATAGCGCTAGGTAAATCATTAATGATATCTCTACAAGCATATGGATTAACTAAATTCTCTGCACCTATCATTACAAGTGATGCACCCGCGTACATCATTTCTAATACCTCGTATGCATTAGTTACTCCACCCATACCAATTACAGGTATATTTACATTGTGAGATACCTCATAAACCATTCTTATCGCAACAGGTAAAATACCAGGTCCTGAGTATCCACCCTTCTTAACTGCAATAATAGGATCTCCAGTTCTTAAAGATATTCTCATACCAACAAGAGTATTGATTAAACTTATAGCATCAGCACCTGCTGCCTCAACTGCTCTTGCCATCGCTACAATGTCAGTTACATTTGGTGATAGCTTTACAATAATTGGCTTCTTTGCAACCTTTTTTACCTTTTTAACAAGGTTATAGGCAGTGTCTGGATCAACACCAAATGCCATTCCTCCACCCTCTACATTTGGGCATGAAATATTTAATTCAATAGCGAATACCTTATCACAGCTATTGAATTTTTTTACTGTTTCTACATATTCATAAACGCTATGTCCACCGACATTAGCGATTACTAAATCATCATAAACCTTACTTAGCTTTGGTATTTCCTCACTGATTACCTTATCAACACCTGGATTTTGAAGTCCAATTGAATTAATTAATCCAGCAGGACATTCAGCAATTCTAGGTAAAGGATTACCATATCTTGGCTCAAGTGTAGTACCCTTTAATGAAATACTACCTAAAATATTAATATCATATAAATCACTAAATTCGTATCCAAAGCCATAACAGCCTGAAGCAGGTATTATTGGATTTTTGAATTCATGACCTAAAAATTTAATCTTAGTATTCATTACCATAATACCTCTTTTCCTTTAAATACTGGTCCTTCCTTACATACTCTTTTTGGACCATTTGTTGTTTTAATTGAGCAACCCATACAAGCACCAAAGCCACAGCCCATACGTGCTTCTAATGATACCTCACCCTCATTAAATGCCTTAGCTACAGCCTCAAGCATTCTATAAGGACCACAGGCGTAGTAATATTCTACATTAATATTTTCCTGCTTAATTAAATCAACTACATTACCCTTTATACCATATGAGCCATCATCTGTACACATATGAATATCGGCCATTTCCTTCATTTCATCTAATACGACTAAATCATCCTTTGTTCTAGCACCATATACTAGAGTTGGCTTAATTCCAAGTGAATTATATTTTTTAATTACTGATAGGAATGGTGCGATACCAATACCACCGGCAATTAATACTGGCTTAATATCAGTTTTGATATTATAGCCATTACCTAAACCGATTAAGCATTTAAGCTTCTTGCCAACCTCAAATTCTGACATATCCTTAGTACCATGACCTAATATCTTAAATAGGATATCGATATGGTCAGTACCATAATCACATACAGATATTGGTCTTCTTAGATAATGATTAGGTAGAGTAATATTAATAAACTCACCACAATTTTTAACCTCGCTAGTATCGCCCTCTAGCCTCATTAAATAAATATCCTTTGATACCTTTTTATTAGATTTTATTACTAACTCTACGTCCTTCACCTTATCTACTCCTTATCTATTACAGAAATACCCATTGTTATTTCTTCTAATACATCTAAAAGTACCTTTACAGTATCTAGACATGTGAATACTGTAACGTTATTATCAATAGCTGCTCTTCTTATTATCTTACCATCGATATTTTGGTTAATTCCCTCTGTAGAGGTATTAATTACATATGTAACATATCCCTTACGGATAGAATCTAATATTTCTTCACTGCCCTCACTAATCTTCTTCTTAGCTCTTGTTTTAATACCATTCTTCTTTAGGAATTTAGCTGTTCCTGAAGTAGCCTCAATATTAAATCCAAGCTTATAGAATCTCTTGATTAATGGTAAAGCAGCATCCTTATCAGCATCTGCGATAGTTGCAAGAATTGTACCATAGTTAGCAACTCTTGTATTAGATGCCTTTAATGACTTATATAATGCTCTATTAAGTGAATAATCATAACCGATTGCTTCACCTGTAGATTTCATTTCTGGTGTTAATACAACATCTAGACCAGTAAGCTTTGTAAATGAGAATGTAGGAGTTTTTACATACCATCTCTTACGAGTCTTACCTAAACCAACATAGCCTAAATCCTTAAGTTTAGCACCTAGCATTACCTTTGTTGCGATATTTGCGATAGGTGTATCAGTTGATTTAGCTAGGAATGGTACAGTTCTTGATGATCTTGGGTTAACCTCAATTATTGATACATTATCATTCTTATCAACGATAAATTGAATATTGAATAAACCAATCATCTTTAGCTTAATACCAATTTTATTTGTATAATCTACTATTGTCTTCTTTGCATTTTCACTTAATGAATATGGAGGGTATACACTCATTGAGTCTCCTGAGTGAACACCAGTACGCTCGATGTGCTCCATGATACCAGGGATAAATACATCCTCACCATCACAGATAGCATCTACCTCGCACTCCTGACCAAATACATATTTATCTACTAGGATAGGGTGCTCATTATCAAAGGCTACTGCTTCCTTAACCTTAGCCTTTAATACCTTCTCATCGTAAACGATATGCATCATTCTACCACCAAGTACAAATGATGGTCTAACTAAAACTGGATATCCAATTTCATTTGCAGCCTTAACTGCTTCCTCTACTGAGAATACACCAAAGCCCTTTGGCATAGGAATACCAATTTCATTCATTGCTTCCTCAAATAGCTTTCTATCCTCAGCAACATCAATTGCATCAGCCTGTGTACCAAAAATCTTAATATTTTGCTTTGCAAGCTTATCAGCTAAATTGATAGCTGTTTGACCACCAAGTGCTACTACAACACCCTCTGGCTTTTCGTGGTCAATTACATTCATAACATCCTCAAATGTTAATGGTTCGAAATATAGCTTATCAGATACTGTATAATCTGTTGAAACTGTCTCTGGATTACAGTTAATGATTATTGCCTCATATCCAGCCTCTTGGATACCCCAAATTGCATGAACT
>JAEELU010000106.1 GCA_016282815.1 Acholeplasmatales bacterium | reverse complement strand
TGAGGAGCTAGATGCCTTAGATGATATATTATCAAGAAAGGTATTAAGAAAGCTAGAAAGTAAAAACCCAGTATATGTAAGAAGCCAGGCAGATGCCTTATGTAGCTATATTGAGGATTTATTTGGACAGGATAAGATGCCGTTATGTATAGATGTAATTAGGCATATAGAGCAGAATGTGTAAAGGAGGAGAATAGAATATGGCAAAAATGAAAATGTCAGTATTGCTTGTTGGGGCAGCATTACTAGTTTTAATAACTATAGTTTCTACATATTTAGTATTGTTGTTAACAAATGTAATACCTAGTGACCCTATTAAGGTTGAAATTTTAATAAATGATGTCGAAAAAGTCTATGATGGTACTCCTCTAAAGGCGGATAGCTACACGTTCGGTGAGGGTAGTAAATTACTTAAGGGTCATACCCTTGAGCTTGAATATATCGGTTCATTAACAGATGCTGGAAGTATTAAATCAAGCGCAACAGCCCATGTTTATGATGGAGACCACACAGATAAAACAAATGATTATTCATTTAAAATAGTAAATGGAAATATCACTGTAAATAAGAAGCATATAGCAATCAGTGTTAAGAATGAAGCACTTGATTATGGTGATGGTACTAATTTAAATGATAAGGTTAAATATGAAATAACAAATGGTGGATTATGTAGTGGACATAAGATTGTTCCTGATTATACATTTGTAGAAGGAACTACATCAGTCGCTACTACGATGACAGCCGAAATATTTGACGCAAATGGTGTAAATGTTACTAAGAACTATGAGGTTGAATATAGAAGTGCAAATCTACCAATAAATAAAACAAAGCTAACATTTAAAACAGAATCAAAGGAAAAGACATATGATGGTGATGCATTTAGTGATAGAGATTTCGCAACAACATTAGTATATGGAACCTTACCTGAGGGATATACATATGATGTTTTGTACAACTATACTGGTAAGGGTAATGTAGGAAGTACAGAGCTTGTCATCTCAACAATCGTTATTTACGATAACATGGGGGATGATGTAACTAGTAGATTTGATATAACAACACAAAATACTGGTATCCTTACAATTAACCCAATCGAGGTTGATGTTGCAGTATCAAATAAGGAATTTACTTATGATGGCCAAGAGCATTCATGGAGCGATTTTGAGGTTAGGGGTGATGCTAAAATCACTGTTGATCAATCAGATACTACAAGATTTACATATAACAATTATAGCTACGGCGTTACTGCAGTATCTTCAACAAAGGCAGTAGATGCCGGTTCAATAATTAATATTGTTAATTTTAGAATTGTAGATTCATATGGTGAGGATGTAACAAATAACTTTAGAATCAATCAAACATCTGCAATCCTAACAATTAACAAAAAGCCACTTATTATTTATGCAGATAGTAAGACATGGGATTACGAGGAGGACACTCCAAGAACTATTACAGAAAAAACTCCTGCAAAATCTCAAGGATTAATTACAGGACATAAGATAACTGTTGAATATTCGAGTGCATCACAGCTAAGAAATGCTGGTACAGTAAAGAATGAAATATATTCTTACGAGGTATTAGATGGTGATAAGGATGTTACAAGCAACTATAATGTAACAACAGTTGATGGAACCCTAACAATAAATAAGAAGAAGGTAACCTTCAACCCAGTATATACTGATGATGGTGTAACAAGCATTTCAGCATATTATACAACTTATGGATATGACATCACATCTATGCTTACTACTGATAGTAACCCTGGTGATTTCAAATTTGTATCAGATGATATAGATATCATAATTCTTGATATTACATTAAATTATGATAGCTTACTACATGCTGGTAACTATGAAATATTACCTGCTGAATACAAAATTAAATCAGGTAATACTGTTTTAACAGCTGAAGCATTAAAGAATTATGATATTACATTTAATCCAGTTAAGTTCCAAATAAAGAGAACACCTGTATTTATAGTTGTTGATTCAACGTCTGTTGAGATTAACAATAGCCCATATATTGATTTTATTTGTACTATATTTAATGATATAGGTGATTTTGAACAGGATTTTGATATAGTGGTTGATGATTTTGATTATACAACTGTTGGTACATATAATGTAGGTATAACACTTGAACAAGCAAATACTGAAGCTTCACTTGATGATTATATCCTAACTGTAACACCAGGTATAATTACAGTTTATGACCCTGCAAATCCATAATAATTAATTTATAAAATAAAACGAAAAAGGAGGTGATAGCCATGATGTATGATGAATACGTAGAAAAGATAAAGAAAATTTCTAAGGTAAAAAATAAAATATATAAATTTAGATTCCTAATATTATCAGTATTAGCTGTAATAATCGCAACAGTAGTAACACTACTTTCAATTAAGGGTAATACATCAGAGCTATTACTTCCTGAAAGTATTACCTATGGTGAGAATTATGAAGCCTCATGTAGTGCATTAATGTCTACAATTACAGGCTATGAGCATAAGCTTGAGGGTACTGATACCTGGGAGAAGGGGCTTCCTGATAAACCGGGTGAGTATTATGTAAGAGCTGTTGCTGAAAGAGCATTTGGCTCAGGCTATAGTGAGGAGAAGAAAATCTCTATAGCAAAGCGTAAGCTTAATTTAACATTAGGTACTAAGACAATTACATATGGTGATTACCCACTAGTAATATCTGATAATCTTGCCCAAACAGATAAAATTACTAATTATGTATTTACATTTGATGATTTAACTAAATCAAAAACAATGATTGATATATCACTTGCTGATATAGATATTAAAAACAATAATAATGAATCTGTAACAAGCTGTTATGATATTACCTATGAAAAGACTGAAATTAGCTTTAATAAGAAGAACATAGATATTACTCCAACAGGTGCTAATAAAATATATGATGGAACACCACTTGAGCTTCCTAACACATATACAGTATCTGTAAATCCTGGATATGACGATCAGATTACAGTTTCAAGCTATGAAGTTACTGATTTAAATAATAATGTTATGGAATCAGTAATTAATCCAGGTAAATATATTTTAAAAATAACTTCATATGATATTACATCTACAGGTGGCTCAACACTTGGTAATTATAATGCTAAGCTTATTACAACACCACTTACAGTAGAAAAAAGAGATATTAAAATTAATACCTCATCTAGTGAATATACATATGATGGTTCATCTCATAAAAATGATGAATTTACTCTAGCAGAAGGATACACTCTTGGTGTTAATGATAAGCTTCTATTAGATACTAATAATACAGTAATAACACATTATGGTGAAGCATCAAATATCATGAGTGTTAAGGTATTTGATAAGGATGATAATGATATGACAAGCTTCTATAATATCTCTTATAATTATGGAAAGCTAAAGGTATTAAAGAAGGATTTAACAATCAATATTTCATCACTTGATGTAACTTATGATGGATTATATCATTCAAATCCAGATTATGAAGAGGTTGGACTTGTTGATGGAGATATAATCACATCAATTAGTGGTCTTTCAAAACGTAGAAATGCTGGAGAATATATCAATAGCTTTACTGTTAATATCGATAATATTGATGATTATAATGTTATTTATAATAATGGTTCAATTAAAATCAATAAAAAGGATATTGCTATTAAGCCAGTTAATTTAGAAGTTATATATGGTGATAGTATTATCTATAATGAATCAGAATACATTGATTTAAATAATTCATTATGTGATTCCGATAATAATACTGCAATCAAGGTAGATGTATCTTATTATCAAAGCAATGTTAATGTTACACCTCATGATGTAGGTTTATATGATATTAAAATAGAATCCTATGAATCAGATAATTATAATGTAACATTTGATGAAATAGGTACTCTTACAATAAATAAATATAATCTAAGCATCTCATTAAAGGAAATGGATGATGTTATATATGATGGAGCTAATCATATATATTATGATGAGGCTAATAATTATATAGGATTATATGATTTACCATATGAGGATGAATTAAAGGTATTAGTAAAATATAATGATTCATTAGATTTACCAAATAATGTTAATACATATGATATTACATATTATGATTATGAGATTTTTAATGGATCTAAGGATAATTATATTATTAGCTGTAATAATTCAGTTACGTTTAATATTCAAAAGAAGAATATTTATATTACACCTGAAGAATTTACAGATAAGATTTATGATGGTATCGAATATGAATATGAGATTAAGGACAATAATTTCATAGGTATTGAATATCTATGTAATAATGATAAGGTTAAGATTACTGTTAAATACACAATTGATGGTGTAGCAACAGATAAGGTTATAAATGCTGGTTCATATATAATTGAAGTAGATACTTATGAATTTACTGAAGGATTAGAAAGTAATTATAATGTTAATCTATTAACATCTGAATTTAGAATTTTTGCAAGATCAATTACCCTAAAGCCAAATGATATAGCTGATAAGATTTATGATGGTATTGAGGTAATATACAATAATAGAACTCCAATTGTAGTAGAGGGTAATTTCGTATTTAATGAGAAAATTGAAATAGTATCTATATCAATTATTGGTGATAATTTAGATACTAGAGCAATTAATGCAACAACATATCATTATAATATCACTCTAGTTGAAGGTGTATCAGGAACAATCCTTACTAACTATAATATTTCATATGTTGAAAATACATTTACTATCAACCCTATGGAGGTCAAGCTAAACCTTGTTTGTGATATTTTAGGATATACGAAGGAATATGATGGTACATATTATTACTTTACCTATACTCATACTCCAATAGTAGAGGGTGAGGATTTAATACCTGAAATAATATATTTAGGTAGAGATTATGGCTATACAGAAATATTAAATGTAGATACATATGATGTATCATTAGGTGAAGTAACACCATTTAATACATTATTATCTAATTATGATATTCATAAGGATGATAAGGAAGTATTTACTGTTACTCCAAAGCATATTGAAATTACACCTAATAATTTCGAGAATAAGGTCTATGATGGTCTATCTTATGTATATGATATATTAGAGAATAATTTCTACGAAAAATTAGATTTAATTTCAGGTGATGGAATTACAATAGAGGCTGAAATTATTTACTTGAATGAAGTAAAGATTGTTACTATCACTAATGGTGTAGTCACAACAGAAACTGAAATTGAGGAACAAGTAGTATTAGAGGCTAAGAATGCTGGTAGCTACAAAATTAGAGTAAGGAATTATGAATTCACATCAGGTATTGAAACTAATTATGTGGTAGATAAAACTAATGAGGTTTCATTTGAAATATCTAAGCGTGATGTAAAAATATTATTAGATAAAACATTAGATTCTAAAGTTTATGATGGTTATAAATATGAATATTCATATACAGTTGATAATATCGTTTCAGGAGAAGAAATAGATGCTGAAATAGCATATTTAGGCCAAAACTATAATGAAACAGAAATATTATATGTTGATACATATGATATATATGTAAAGCAAATAAAGAATAATGAATATCTAAAGAATTATACTGTTGATACAACTGATACTCATATATTTACTGTAACTCAAAAGCCAGTAACAATTAGACCAATTGATAAACAATTTACATATGGAGAGGCTATTACATATGATTCTAATAGCTATGTATTTGTTAGTGGTGAATTGACATCAATTGATGATTCAACTGCTATATCAATTAATGTTGGTTATTTTAAGAATAATATAGAGGTTACACCAAAAAACGCAGATTTATATGAAATAAGAATTCTTTCACATGAATCTAGAAATTATGATGTATCATATGATGTTGCAGTATTAAGAATTAATCCATATGAATTAAATATTAACCTAAAGAGCTTATCTACAGTTACATATGATGGCTCAACACATCAATATGATGGTGGATATGATAATTATATTGGCGTTTATGATTTACCATATAATGAAAAGATATCTATTTTAGTAACATATAATGATACAACTGATTTACCAAAGAATGCAGGAACATATATTATTAAATATGATGATTATCAATTACAGGGTGAATCAAAGGATAATTATATAGTATCTTGTGGTAATCAAATTACATTTATTATTAATCAAAGACCAATTAAGCTATCACCTTTAACTATAAATAATAAGGAATATGATGGTATAGGAATCACATATTATAGCGAAATTGGTAGTTATGATTTCGCCATAACAGAAGGAACAATGGTTGATGGTGAATTCTTCACTATTGATGATATTATTATTTGCCTATTAAATGGCATGAAGCTAACACAAGCAGTTGACGCAACAACATATATCGTTAAGATTGAGGATTTAACACATGTAATAGAAGGAAATCTAAATACATTAAAGACTAATTACTTAATTACATTCGGTACAACTCAATTTACTATTACACCAAGAAGCTTAAAATTCACATTAAGTAGTAGTATTTATGAAAAGGTATATGATGGTGAAACATATAGTAGCTTTACTGCAACACCAGATAGATTAGTTGGATCAGAAATGATTACAGCTGATATCATTTATAAAATGACTACTCCATCATTTAATGATGCAGTTATCAGAAACGCAGGTACATATAAGGTATCAATGAATGTACCAAATGATAGTAGCCACTATACTAATGGTGCTAAGGCTACAAACTATAATGTTGATTTTACTGAAACTAAGGATTTCGTAGTAACTAAGGCAGCATTAAATTTAGCATTTACACATCCAAATAATGATTCAAAGGTATATGATGGAGAACCAATAGCAAGCTCAGTTTATGAAAATTTCACAATTACTGGACTTGTAATAAGCTATGATAAATTAACAATTTCATCATTATTTAATGGTGAGACTACAGTACCAAAGGATGTTGGTAGCTATACAATTACATTTGATGTAGCACACGCAACAGTTACACCAAGTCAAGAAAATCCTGATTATATTACTAGAATAGAAAATTATAATATCACTACAAACAGTATTACATATAGTATTACAAAGAGAGATATTAAATTTGTTTTAGTATATACAGAATTAACTAGAGTGTATGATGGTACAACTACAACATTTAATTATGATTTAGATTTAACATCACCTTACTATGATATAGTTTCTGGTGAATCTATCGTTCCAACAATTAAATATCAAAGTAGAAATTATAGTGTAGATAAGACATTAAGAAATGTTGGTGTATATGATGTATCGATGACAGTTACACAAAGCAATTGTGGAGAGAATACATTATTAGCTAATTATAATGTAGATTATAGTGATACTAAGGTCTATGAAATAACAAAGAAGAACCTAAATGTAAGCTATAGCTATACATCATTAGTTCAATTATATAACAATGCTCCAATTGATATTTATGTTTCAATCACAGATAATGCCACAGCTGATACAATCACACCAAATGTAATATATAAGCTTGGTGATGTTACATATACTACAAAGCCTAAGGATGCAGGTGAATATGATATTCATATAAATGGATATAATATTTCTGCCGGTAGTGTTACAACTAGAATGGAAAATTATGATTATGTAACACCAGCTGATATTACATATACAGTTAATAAGAGAACACTAGTTTATAATCTTATTAATATATTAGGAGCTAATTCAACAGTTTACGATGGGGAATTACATAATGATTATTTCAGCGTAGAGCTTGGAGCATGTGATGGAAAAGCACCTGGAGAAGAAGCAATTTCTGCAAGTGTAGTATACAAAGGTCAAGCATTTGAGGATACTTATTTAAGAAATAAGGATATATATGATGTAGATATAAATGTCGATTATAAGACATTTGATCCTGATAATTATATAACTACACTTGATAGTAAAGTATTTACTATTACTCCAAAGCCACTTAATGTTACATTCGGTCTTGATAAATCAAAGATTTACGATGGAGAGGTTATTCCAATTGCTGATTTAGATTTAAGCTTAAGCGGTAAGGTAACTAAGGATACAATTATTCCAACATTTAGATTTAATGATTCAGCAACAAATCCTAAGGATGCAGGAGTATACACTGTTAAGGCTACAGAATTCTCAATTTCTATTGATTCATCACAAAGTGGCTATAAAACTAGAATGGAGAATTATTCAGTTAGTAATGTTGATGAGCTTATCTATACAATTAATAAGAAGTCAATAGAGATTTCTCCAAGGGATGTAGGAGCTATGTATGATGGTGAAGCTCATACCTATAAAGATTTAAATCAAAATTATATTTATATTTTAAATATAGCTGATTCTAATCCGATGCCATCAAATGAAGGATTTAGAATTACTAACGCTAAATTAAAGCTTAATGATACAATATATGATTCAGTAACTAATGCAAATACTTATTATGTATATGTTATAGATGATTATATAGAACCTATAAATAGTAATACTAAAAAATCTAATTATGACATTACTATTTCTGAAACTGCAGAATTAAGAATTGATAAGAGAAGTATTAAATATAATCTTATCAGTAAGGATAATGATGGTAATAATATACAATCAAAGGAATATGATGGAGAAGCGTATTATTTCACGTATGAGATTGATTCAACATGTGATGGATTTATTCAAGGTGAAAATATTATTCCTATCATCAAATATTTAGGTGATAACACTGGTAATAATGTAATATTAGAAATTGATGAATATAATGTTTCATTTGAGCAGGATTTAACATTATATGAATATGATAATGCCTTAATTGATAATTATGATATTGATAATTCAGCTCAAAAGACATTTATGGTTGTTGCAAATCAAATTACTATTGGTCTAATTGAAAATCAAAGTAAGATATATGATGGAGTTGGATTAGTTTATGATTCAACAAAATATGAAGCATCAAAGAATAAGGAATTATTAGATCAGCTTGGATTCGGAGTTGTAGTTAATTATTTCAGTGATAATTCAGGTGCAAATCCAATATCTGAGATTAAAAATGCGGGTACATATTATATTCAGATAGATGAGGCAGCAACTAGAAATATAATTAATTCAATTCCTGAATTAAATAATAATTTCGTATTTGCAATAAATGATACATATTATGAATATAATGTAGAAAAGCTTTGGGTTCATCTAAAGCCAACTCATTATGTTGAAGCTGGAATAGATAAATTTAGTGATAAAATTTATGATAGATTAGCATATAGTGGATATGATTCAACTAAATATGAAGCTACAGTTGATGAATCTCAGGAAGGACATAGTATTCCTGATGGTGAAGGATTCATCCTTGAAGTTGCAATAATTGATTCAAGTAATATTGGCAGTGGTATTGGTTTCTCAATACCCCTAAGTAATGTTATTTATGCAAAGAACGCGTATCAATATGCACTTGTACCAACTGGAGTTACAGAAAATGCAAATACTTCATTAGATAATTATTCAATAAGCTTTGCTACTTATAATTTTGAAATATCACCTGTAAATGTAACATTAACTCCAAGTGGTATGATTGATGGTGTATTATATTATGTCGATAAGGAATATGATGGTGATACATATATCAAGTATAATCAAAGTAGAGATACGTTAGATGTAGAATTTGAAATTGATAATTCGTATTTTGACGGAATTACATTTGGTTACAATATGAGCATTAGAGATGAAGAAGATTTTATAGATGATGAAATCAAAAATGCAAATAAGTACCAGATAGTTATTAATGAAGCCACACTCGAAGGTGACGATTCTGATAACTACATAATTACTAAAAAAACATATGACTTTGAAATCACAAAGAGACCTGTTTCAATCGAACTTATTCCTAATACAACAAGTAAGGTATATGATGGATTAGAATATCTATTTGATGGTTCATATCAGGTAACATCAGATAAGACTTTCTTAAATAATGCAACACTATATATTGGATTAACTGGAAATAGAATATCTGGTGATACTCCTATAACAAATAAGATTATTTATGCAGGTAAATATGAAATATCATATGATGCTAAATCATCTTCGATGAGTGGTGATTTATTATCAAATTATGATATTACCCAAACAAATAAGGTTGAATTTGAGATTACAAAGAGAGCTATTTCAATTAAAACTGGTACAAATTCACTTGAGTACAATGGTATGGCACAATATGATGCCTCATACGAGGTAACATCAGAATTAGGTATGGCTGATGGTGATACATTAGTACCAACAACTGCAGTTACAGCTACAGATGTTAATAATGGTATAAAGAATGAAGTTGCTTACACTATACATTACGCTGATGGACATACTTCAGAGATAAATACTGGTTCATATTCGATTGTAGTTCAATATGGTAGATTAACAATTGTAAAGAAGAAGATTACATTAACATCTAAGACAGATACATTAATATATGATGGTACTAAGCAAATACTTGCAGCATTCGAGGATGAATCAGGTATTTGTAGTACTGATAAGATAGTATTTAAGGAAAGTACTATTAAGCAGGTATCAGGATTAACATATGTTGGTACAATTGATAATGTGCTTCAGAAGAAGGATTCAAATAATAATGTAATTAGATACTATACAATCAATAATAAGTTTACTAATAAGGATGTAACAAATAATTATGATATTACATATTATCAAGGTAAGCTTACTATAGCTCCTAGAGAGGTAACAATAATTGGCTATAATAAAGTATCTAAGGAATATTCAGCTAAGACACCTTCTATTACAAAGAGCTCTATTAAATACGCTCCAGGCAGCTTAGAATTTATTTCAGCTGATAATCCTACTATTACAGTTAAGGATGCTCCTATAGATGTAGGAGTTGGTACATATCAATTAACATTAACAATGAAGAGTCATGCTAATTGCTATATTATAAATCAACCTACAACTAGTGAGATTGAAATTGAGATTACTCCAAGAAAGATAACACTTGAGACTGCTTCAAATTCTTGGGAGTATGATGGAGTGGCACATTCTGATTCGACATACACTGATTTAAAGAGATTAATAAACGGCCATACAATTACCGCAATATCATCTACACAAATCACAAATGTTGGTTCAGTAGATAATGTTATCGAATTTAGAATATTTGATTCAAATAATAATGATATTACTTCAAATTATAATATCGTTGAAAAATATGGTGTTCTAGAAATAGTAGAAGGTATTGCAATTAACGTTAAGATTTCTGATTTGGAATATACAGGTAATGAAGCTAATATTACAATCGATAACGTATCACTATATAGCCCAGATGGCTATGATACAAGTATCTATACTCTTTTAAGCTTAACAATAAATACTGTAAATGGTGCAGTAAATGTTGGAAGTGGCTATACTGCAAATATTGATTATTCTTATAAAAATAATAATTCAGGTATAGTATTTAATAAGTCTGATGTTGATGTATCATTCAATATCATTAAGAGATCAATAATGATTGCAATTAATACATTAGATAGAGTATATACTGGAGAGCGTTATGCAATTGGTCCTAGTGATTATCAAATTACATCAGGCAGCTTACTTCCTGGAGATGTATTATCAATCGTTGGTGATAAAGAAGCATATTACGGAACTTCAGTAAAGGTTGGTATGGCAAGCTATACTGTAATGAATGGTTCAACCGATGTTACTGATAATTATAATGTTGAAGCTAAGAAGGGTAAGATTTCTATCCCTAAGATTTCAATTAATATAACAACAGGTAGTAAAAAGTTCAACTATGATTTACAAAGCCATGAATTTGAAAGCTACACAATTGATAACCAAACACTTGAGGCTTATGGATTACATGCCGAAGTAGCAACAAAGGCTTCAATTACTAATTGTGGTAAGGTAACTAATAAGATAACATTCAATATCCTAGATTCACAAAATAGAACATCATTTACTGATTCTGATGGATATTTATGCGATTATAGTAAGATATTTAGCTACAATACTAGCTATGGTGATTTAACAGTTAATCAGGTTGATTTAACAGTTGGTCAAACAGAGTCATTAATAGAATATACATTTAATGGCCAAAATATCCAATGTGATTCATCAGTACTTTATGCAAGAATCGGTGAAACTGATATAACAAGTCAGGTTATTTTAGATGTAGAATTCCAGTCATTCTATTATCCAATGGTAGATCGTGTAGATAATAATTTCGTTGTTAATCATGTTTATGATTTAAATAATAATGATATAACAAAGAACTTCTCAAAGATTAAGACAACTGTTGGTAAGATTATGATTAATCGAGCAACAATTAAGATTGATACACTAGGAAATGAGAAGATGTATGATGGAGAAGCTCTAAAAACATCAGGAGTAAAGGTTAATGAAGAGCTAATGATTCAAACTGGCGATAAATTCGAGCTAGTATTTGGTTCATTTAGAATTTCATTAATTGATTCAAGCTCGATTACTAATGTCGGTGAGACACATGATGTTTATACAAATCTAGTTATCCTAGATAGCGAGGATAACGATGTAACTAATTACTTTACGGTTACTGGGTCAACAGGTAAGCTACTTGTTACCCAGATAGCCTAAAAATCTCATATAAAGGAGAATTAATTATGAAAGCTTTTATGGAAAATTTCAAAATAGCTAGAATCCAATCAAAGAAATCATTAAGGAAGGAAGGCTTAGTAAAATTCTATTTATTCTATTTTGTAAGAATAATATTTTCACTAAGTGTATTCTTATCTCCATTCTTGGTTTCTAAATGGAGACTTGCAAGTGAGATTAAGGATGAAAATAGAATATCTATTACTGGTTTATTTGAGCCAGTAAGTGGTAAGGGATATGGACATCTTTTATCCGCAAATATAATAAAGAGAGCAATATATTTAGCTATATTATTAGTAATCGTATTGTTTGGTGGATTATTATATTGTTTAGGTTTGGGTATTGCAGTAATCAATCCTAGAAGTGCAGGTGCAAACCTTATACCAATCCTATTTACAATTCCAGCAGCATTATTCCTATTAATGTTAATAATAGCTATTCCATTTATTGCTGTCCCAAATAGTTACATCACAAATAGCTATCCAGCTCTAACACCAGGAAGAATATTGAAATATTCATTCTATTCATTAAAAAATGGTGGAAGAGGATTAATGTTTAAAACATTAATATTCGAATACCTATCTAAGATTTTATATCTTGGTGGATTTGGATTCTTAGCATATTTACCATTTATGCTAATGAATAATAATGTAGGATTAGGTATAACAATTATATTAGGAGTAATTTTCCTAGGATTATTCCTATATATAGATCCTATAATTAGCTTAATAGCATTATTAATTAAATCTAATATTTATGATGAAATAGTATTTGTTAAGAATTCAAATAAGCTTACTGAAATAAATATTAATACTAATGATATTGTTATTAAGAATGATAAGCAGGAAACATTAAATTCATTATTTAAAATTGAAAAAACAAAAGATCAATCTCCTTCATATCAAAGTAGCTTAGATGATAATATAAAGAATGAGCCTAAAGAAAATCATCCAAAACTTGATAATATGAAAGTAGTTACCGATTATAAGGATGATAGCCTTGAAGAATTTGAAGAAATTGAAGAGGTTAATGAAGCTAATGGCATTCCAAGCGTGGATGACTTCACTGAAGAGGTAAAGGAACCTGAGGTACAGCCTGAACCCGAAAAAGCTCTAGAGCCAGAAGCTATAGAGCCAAAGGAAGAAAAGCCTGAGGATGATCCACTTGCATTATCTGAAGAGGATGAAGCAATATTCAAAGAATATTACAATGAGGATGGAACTGAAAAGACTCAAACTCCTGAACCTAAGGAAGTTATAGAAGAGCCACAAGCTCCTGAACCAGAGGAAACTATAGAAAATCCAGTCGAAGAGGAAAAGACTCCAGAGCCTGAGAAGGTTTTAGAGCCTCAAGAGGAAACCGAGCTTGAAGAGGTAGAGCTTGAGGAAATTGAAGAGGAGCCAAAGGATGAAGCATCAGATGATGAGCTTGAAGCATTACTAAATAGTATTCCTGAGGCTAAGAGTGCTAGTGAAATAGCACCTAAAAATGAAGAACCAAAAGAAGATACTGATGATTTAGAAGATCTTCTTAATTCTATCCCTGAAAAAAAGGAAGAGCCCAGGGATGATGAAGACTTAGATGCTTTGCTTGATTCAATACCTGAAAAAGCTACTGAATCAGAGGAAGAAATAAGTGATTCAGAGCTTGATGATATCCTAAATAGTATTCCTGAAAAGGAAGCTGAAGCCAAGGATGAAGAGGATTTAGATGCTTTACTTGATTCAATACCTGAAAAGGAAGAAAAGAAAGCAGCGCCAAAGAAGGCTGCTACAAAAAAGAAAACAGCTATAAAATTAGATGAAGAGCCAAAGAAAAAGGTAACTAGAAAAAAGAAAGGAGAATAAAACATGAACGGTATTCCTGAATATACATTCGCAAGTCCATTTTGGGATATATTCTTTTATGTTTCAATAGGTCTTGCAGTAGTAATTATTATTCTCCTTATCATATTTAGACCTCAAAAGAATGTATATTTACATTCATTCCATGATGATATTCTATTTAAGGAATATAAGGAATCAGGTGTAAAGAATCAAATATATTCTACCTTTGGAGAAATTAATAATTACATAAAAAGATATGCATTAAGAAGATCAACATTTGATACATCAGTAGTATGTAATTATGTTGAGCAATATAATGTAATTAAATACTTTGTTATTTCCTTCAGTAGATTTAAAAGACCTATTGGTATAGTAGAGGTAACAGAAAGAAAGAATGCATCATCTAGTAAAATAATATCTGTACCTAGAAGAACTAAATATGTTAATTTAATTGTTAAATCAGTTAATGGTATTGAGATTAATAGAACAGTTGTTAAGCCTTTACCATTAAGTAAAATAAGATTATTTGCTTTAATGGTTTCATTACTTGCATTTAACATATTCTATATTCTATCAAGGATAACATTAATGCTTGTAGGATATAGCTATATGCGTGTTTATAGTAAAACATATTGGAATTTCTTCGCCTTCCTAGCAATGATTCTATTTGCAGTATTAATTTATATATTTACTGTATTTAGATTAAGAAAGAAAAATAGTAAGAATAGGAATGGAGGATTAGAGTATGAATTCTATTAATGAGATTGCAAAATACAAATATGAATTTAATAATAATTCTCCAGTAAACCTAGATGAGTACATAATATTATATGATGAAGCATTAAATGAAAAATATTTATTATTTAAGCTTTATAATAGTATTTCTGAAAAGCTTAAGCATGCAGAATGCCAGGTTAAAATCTATAATGAAAATAATTTCCTAATTGAGGATATTAAATTCGCATTCGATGGTGAATTTGATGGATCAAGCTATTTAGTTCCTGAAAATAAGCTTAAGGTTAATTCAAATATTACATCTATCAAATTTAATATTACTTATCTTGAATTTGAAACATTAAAATTTGAGGATGGAGAAATAAGAAAAATACCTCAAACTCTAGATGATTTTATGGCATCACCAGAAAATGAGGTTATTCCGGTTAAGAAAGCGAATAAATGGACTAAGAAAACTGATAAGCTAAAATATAAAACAACAAAGAAGAATGTTAAAAAGGATAACAAAAGAAGATATGTTACTGATGTTATCAAAGAGAATAAGACTAAAATACATATTGTTTGGACAACTATATTTAGTATTATCGTAATTGGTTATTTTATCGCATCAATGCTACTATATGGTATTACAGCTAAAATTAAATCAGATGGAAGCTGTGATTATGTAACAAATGGAAATGCCTTGACACTTGTAGATAATTATAGGGTTAATTCCAATATTTCAGTACCAAAGGCAATTGATGGTGTAAATGTCACTAAGATTGCTAAGGATGCATTTAGAGGAAATACAACTTTACAGACATTAACATTGAATTATTATGTTGAAATAGGTGAAGGAGCATTTAATGGCTGTACAAACCTAAGAACTATTAATAATTCACATTTCATAACTAAAATAGAAAAGGATGCATTTACTAATACACCACTTAATTTAATCAATTTCCAAAACTGTGGCTATGTAGCACCTAATGCATTCCCAACAATGACTGTAACTGATGTAAAGCTTCCAAAATCAACTTTAACATCTAATTCCTTAAATGGTATTACAGGTGTAACATCAATTGAATATGACCGTCTAGAGGCATCTACAAGCCTATATAGTGTATTTGGTAATCAATATATAAATACATTAACTAATGTATTAACATACAATGATATATCATATACAGCACTAGAAGGATTTAATAATATTCAAAGAGTATATTTATATGGTGAAAATACAACAATGAGATCATCATATATCGATAATAGAAGCTTAACTTATTTAAGATTAAACGTATCTACAGCTACAATTAAAGAAAGATTTGGTGTAACTGATGGATATAAATTTAAATATTTACATTTAAATAATGCAAATACAAATGTTAATTTCCTATATGGTATTGGAGCTGATGTATTAGTAATAGATAGTGGAACACTAGAAACTAATTTCCTAGCTGGTACAGGAGAAATTTCAAAGCTATATATAGGAAAAAATGTAGATTGCTCTAGAGCTGATTTTTCTAAAATAGTAAATACAAGAATAAGAGAAATCTATTTTGAAGGCCAAATGCCTCAAAATGCAAGAAATTATGTATCTACAGGATATCAAAATACCCTAAGATCAACATTGGGTATAGATGCATAACAATTAATTAAAAATATTGATGAAAGGAGGGGAATTACATTATGGTAGATTTTTTCATGAATTATAGATCTCAAATATCTATATTCTTTGTTGCATACTTTCCGACTATAATATTCTTTCTAATAATATTACTAACAGCATTAGTAAGCTTTATTAGAGGTATTAGAAAAACAAGAATATCAATTGTACATTCATTAATCGCATTTACTATCTGCTTAATACTATTTATAGCATTAGTAGAGGATAAGAATGTTGATATGTTTTTACTAAAATTCGCTAACATGATAGTTGGTGAGGGTGGTATGCAAAGAATATTTGGTGTATCACAGGATTGTATATCATTTAGAGAAATATTCATTGAATTTATCCCTAAGCAATTAAATTTTATGGATGGTATAGCCTTAATTGCTAAGGAAAATGGTAAATATTTATCTTCACTAGTAGATGTATCATACAGATTAGTATTTGGTATCGTATTATATTTTGTATACTGGGTATTAAGATTCCTATTATGGATAATTTATCTGATATTCTATAATGAGAGAAGATATGTAAGAAAAAGAGAAAAGAAATACGAAAATGGGCTTATCGATTCTCCATATCGTAAAAAGAGAGTACTTTCTGCAGTAGTAGGCTGTGGTAAGGGATTAGTTAGTGCATTAATCGTATTATCATTCCTAGGTATGTTTTTCTACATATTTGCAGGTGGATTAGGTGATAAGAAAAACACTGAAAAGCTTGAAACAAATAATGAATATGTGAATATGGCTTATGATGCCTATAGTGAGCTTGAGGCATATGGTACACATGGTATCTATAAGGTATTAAATGCTGTAAGAGATGAAAAGAATATGCCATATTATCTATTTGCTGCAAACATGATATTCCAAGGCAAAATAGAGGATGGTAATACAACTACAAATGTATATTTAATTGATGAGCTAGCAACCTATGTTAACTTTTCAAAGAGTACATTCAATCTATTCCTAAAATATGATAAAGCAAATATTGTTAAGCTAATTAATAATGAAGAGCAAATCAGTATTATGGATAATATCGTTGAAGTATTTAAAAATCCAGATTTCCAAAGAGAATTCGAACAGCTTATTACTCAATTTGAAGCTAAAACATATTTTGTTAATTTAACATTATCATTGATTGATTCCCTTTCTAGTCATCTAACAGATGTAGGCTTTACAAAAGGTATTCCAGAGGAGGTATTAGTACCTTTAAGAATTATGTTCGAAAGAGGCTACCTATGTACTGAAATACCTTATGAAAATGAGCTACAAATAACTAAGGAAAGAAATATGAATCAAACTGGTTATAAGGAAGAGGATTATATACTTGGATATATTAAGCCATCTGAATTATTAACTAGAGATGATATATTTAACATATATAAGGTATTTGTTTCATTCCTAACAAATGTATATGGTAATGAGGTAAATGCCGATAGCATTTTAAATGCTTTAAGGGATGCACTTCCTAGCATTAAGAATTTATCAATATTACATGGTGATAGAGCACCTGAGCTTGATTCAGTATTTAGAAGAATCTATTCATACCTAGAAAATAAGTATCTAGGTGGTGAAAGTGAGGTTGTTAAGCTAACATCATCAGCTTATGATAATGGAAGCTATTCATCAATCTCATGGGTTGAGGAGCTATCAATGCTTGTCGATGTATTAGATAGTGGTATGACAATCTATACAGAGAATTTCAAGGATGTTAATAGCGATGAAATATTAGATAAGGTATTAGCACTATTTGATTCATCAAATGAAGCTAATATTAATAAGATATTAAATTGCTTATCATCATCAAGAATATTAGGTGAATTATTCGGAACTAAATTCTTTATAGATCAATATAATTCATTAGTTACTAATCTTGTAGATATAGCCTCATTCCCTGAGGGAATATCATTTGGTAATACATATGATAGTAGTGGTCATTTCAGAGATTATGGTGAGTTATATTATGTATTTAAGGGATTAAAGGCATTTATGTCTAACCCTGATTCAAAGAATTTAATAATTGATTTAAAGAATAATAATTTAAATACAAATGACGCATTTGAATTATTAAGTAGAATATCAAATATTGTATCAACTAGCTACCAGGGATTAACAATTGGTGATCATATTGTTAATAGTAGAGTAATTAATTCAATATTATCTGCATTCCTAATTAAGAATAAGGATATATCAGATAAGATATCAATTTATATTGATGATTCAATATTAGAAAAGAGTAGTACTGGTCAAACATTAAATATCATTGAAAAGACTGAATTAAAGCTATTATTTAATAATTTCCCTACATTTGTAGAGATTGCAGAGCCTTTAATTAATAGCCAATCATTTGATCAAAATGAGCTATTAAATTTAGTTAAGGATCAAAGAGTAATTAATATGCTTGATTCAAAGATAATTGAAGGTACAGTCTCATATTTAGCCGCAAATAATGTGTCAGGCACAATAATCATTCCTAAGGCGATGAAGGATGGAGTAGATTTAATTTCTACAGGTAGCCACACATCTGAAATTAGAAAGCTAATTAATGTATTAACCTCAGTTGATATTGACTTATCTGCCCTAACAAATGAATCAATCGATGAGGAAACAAGAAAGGCATTAATTAATTTATTTAAGAATTTAGATGAAAAATCACTTGATTTAGTATTAAGTAGTAATATCCTATATTATACAATTTCTAATTTCCTAAATGAGAATGGTGATAAGGTAGTAGGTGCACTTCAAATTATCATTCCTGATATTGCTAATGAGCCACTTGTTGATGACACAATAGATAAGGTAATAAAGAAGGAAATTCTAAGAGAATTCATCTATGATATAAGAGTAATAATTCCTGAGGATGCAGTTCAAACAATTGAATTATTATCATTAATTATTAAAAATAAATTTGTTATGGATAATCTAATTATCTCAGTAACTACAGCTAACCTAATTTCAAATGGATTATCTGAATTAGGCTCTTTAGGTGAGATATTAGGTGATATTCCAGATAAATATAATAGTGATAATTATGGTAATAAAACAAAGCTAAAGGAAGAATTCTCAACTACTAACCCATGGTATCTAGAGGCTAAGGCACTAATTAATGCTTTAAATCTAGTATTAGTATTTGATAGTAGTGGTAATATTGATTATGAATATATTAAGGATGATATAATCGATCAAATTCCAACATTAAATGATAAGATTAATAATTCTAATGAAACAAAGCTTGATAAGCTATATGATTCAGAAATATTCGTTCATATATTATCAGTAAATATCGATAATATGCTATCAGGTAACTCAATGATTAAGCCTGAGGTATTAGATCAAGCTAAGGTATATGGTACTGGTAATTATAAGAAGAGTGATATTAGAGCTTTAGTTAATGCCTTAAAGCTATTTGATATATCAATTGATGATAATAATATTGGTGATATCATTTATGAGGATGTTAAATCAAATTTACCTCATTATACAGATAAGCTTCCTGATTATAATAATAGATCTAAATTAGATTTATTATATGAATCATCATTAATTAGAGCATTATTTACAGAAAATATCACTGATGTATTAACTACTAATAGAATAGTTGGAGAATCATCACTTGAATTATGTCTTGATAGTGATGGTAATTTCAGACAGGGTGAAATAGAATCATTAATCTATTTACTAAATAAATTAAATATTGATGATATCGATAATGTTAATACTGATAGAATAATGCATGATATCAATAATATTACAACTGATGATGTTGATAATTTGTATAGATATTATATGACTGCTATATTATTATTTAAGGTATTAAATGATAGTAATCAGGTATATATCGCATCTGAGGCTAGAATTACTAAGAATAGTAAGGTATATGAGGCTATCAATAAGGATGAGGCTAAGGCATTAGTATATGCCCTAGGTACACTTGATGTATCAATTGATGATATGGAATTATCTGATATAGATTTAGATAATCTAGATGTAGATATCGTATCTAAATCAACAATAATATCAAGTATATTCTATAAATCAATTAAGAATGTATCTGATATAGTGATACCATCAGTAGTTAAGGTATATTCTAGCGATGATACTGATAGAGCATATATTAGAATTAGTGAATTTAAGACTTTCTTAACTATACTAATTGATAATAAGGTAAAGATATTTGGTGAAGGACCTGTTGATTTTGATAATTTTGATATTGATCCTTCTGAAATAGAGCCAGAAGTATTCATCGATATGTGTAGATCAAAGATTTTATCATCTTCATTTGCATATAAGATTGCTTCATATTTACCAGGTAGATCAGTTACTGATATCGGTTCTGATCCAAAGAATATACTGGAAAAATACAAAACTGCAGGAACTCGTGATGAGCTAGAGAAGATGGATAATATCTGGATTGAAAATGATGAAATGAGAAATCTTGCATATGCATTACATGCTTTAGGTGTAACATATGATGATTTGGAGAATAATAGTGATTTATCAGAGGTTATTGATCCAACTAATCTAATGGATGAATATGATTCTACAAATACTAAATTTGATATTTGCTATAAATCAGAAATCATTCAATATTTAATTTCAGATACAATTCATAGTAATATCAATAATTCATTAGTAGATGAGAAGATTAAGAATTATTCATATATTTATAATGATGAAAAGGGTACATATACTAAGGCTGAAATTAAGGGTATACTTGATGCACTTAAGATATTAGAAATAACTAATATTGAGAATTTAAGTGATGAGGGCTTAGATCTTGAAACATTCAAGGAAAAGGTACTTGCAAGTGATGATAATAAGGAAGCATTATATAGCTCATATATTATTAGAGGTATATTAACCAAGAATATTCATGAGCAAATCGAAAATGCAGCTAATGGATTATATGATTGTACTGCTTGTTATGAGGAAATGATTCATGTCTATAAGAAGGATGAAATTGATTCATTATTTGATCTAATTAAGGATAAGGATATCGAAAATCTAGATATTGAAACAGATATAAATTTACTTGATATGTTAGACCTTATTTATAAGGATAATAGTACTAAGTCATATATCATTGTAGCGACTGCTACAAAGAATATTATCGCATCTGGTGTAACAATACCAAATGAAGCTTTTGATAATAAAGTAACAATTTATGGCTCAAATGGCAATTCTAATGGTATAATTAAACCAGAAGAACTAAGACAATTCATAGATTCAGTAAGTGCATTTGGTATTTCAATTAATGGTGTTAATATTACAATTGATGAAGAAATTAAAATGCCAACTGATATTTCAAATGATAATTTAACCAAGATTACAGCAAGTAGTATTTTGAGAGCAACAATATCTAAGAAACTACAAATTAATTCAGATTCTGTAGTAGTAGAAAATACAACTGCATATGTCAATTCAACAAAAGACATTAATGGTAATAATATTGCAATATTATCTGAGCATGAGCTTCAAAATATAATAAAGATTGTAAAAGTATTTAGTGCAGATCAAGCAATTGGTAATATTGATTTATCACCTGATACATTAATTAATAGAATTTCTAATCCACAATCAACTGATGCACAGCTATTGTTAGATACAAGTGCTATCAGAGTAATATTAGGTAAACAACCTTTGT